>DASSJP010000495.1:0-4434 GCA_035691165.1 Rubrobacter sp. | reverse complement strand
TTACGTGGGAGCCAATCAGAATGGCCCGAACTCTCTACCTGTGAAGTACGCCCTCACCAAACAGGCGGCTCTGAAGACCAAAAACAAGAAAGGCCTGGCACTGCTCGACCGAATGGGTAATGATCCCTCCTGCTGGACGATCGAACAGTCCGGAGCGCTCGATCGCTTGGCCGTCAAGGAAAGCTCGGGTGTGCCTAACCTGATCTACGACTTGATGCTCCCTGCACTCCTGTGGGATCCAGAATACTCGCTGCGGGAAATCGGAGCAATCCAGAAAGGCATGGACTTCTCCACCAAGGAGCTTTTTCGGGAACTCATGGCCATCGATATCGGCGTGCTAGGTCACCGGATCGATCTGCCCTTCTTCATTTTCCAGGGAGACGGCGACATTCTGACGCCATCGGCGACGGCGCGAGCCTATTTTGACAGTATTTCCGCTCCACACAAAGCGTTTGTAACCATCCCCGGTGGCCATCTCGTGGAGTTTGCCAATCCGGCCCGGTTCCTTCAGGGACTGCTCAAGGTTGTCCTTCCGTACATCGATTGCGAGCGATGAGGTCATGAACGAGGCAAAGAAACCGGCGCTCGATTCACCATCATATTATCTCCATCGGCTGGTTGCACTTCTCGATCGAGGTGCCGAGAAGATCCTGCAATCGCAGTTGGGGGTCTCGTACCGTCGGTGCCTTTTTTTGGTCGTAATTCAGGAACGAGGCCCGCTAACTCAGCACGAACTCGCAGTTTGCTTGGGGTACACCGACCCGGCGGTGAGCGCCATGCTAGTCGAACTGAGCGAGGACGAACTGGTGTCGATCAGCACCAGCCCAGAGCACAAACGCAAACGCATCGTAACGCTAAGCCCTCGGGGAACCGAGATCGTAACAGCAGCACGGCGCATCCTAGACGAGCATTTTGCCGAACTCTTGGATGCAGCCGGTGTGGATAGTGAACACTATGGCCAGTTGACGGAACGTATTTTCCGGACACTTCTTGCGAAAACGGGCAAGGCCTGATGTAGTCACTATGGATGCCAAATGGCTATAGTCGAGATATTGCGGAAGTTCGTTTTTCACGCGATTGGGCGAAAACGGTGAGAAATCTACAACGTCAACGCTGAATGCATCGTTAAGCGCTGACGACTTCTACCATCTCGACACCGTACTCAGTCATGTCGGCTCGGAACTTCATATAAGAAGTGTGTTGCCTTACGATACGCTCATAAGGTCGAAGGGAAAGCGTATGCGCACCTCGATGAGGTACTCGGGCGCAAGGACGAGGCGCGGAGAGCTTACGAGAGGGGTATCGGCCAGGCTGAGAAGTTCGGGCACAGCGGTATGGCCGAGTACCTCAGGCTCGCCCTGATCCAGTTGAACGAGTAGGTCTATTCGGGGCCGTTTCGGGGTAAGAACGATGCCGGCGATGTGGGGTATCATAGGAAAGATCAAGAGGTTTAATAGCCTTGCTAAGAGCGTCGTTCGAAGGCGGGCGGGACACGGATGTCGCGCCTGCTCGCGCGACTGTCGGGCTTTTGAGGGTATCGTCACGTGAGGGTGTGATCGGGTTGGAGAGACAGACCGAGTTTTTCGGGCCGAACCTCGGCTACGTGTTGGAACTCTATGAAAACTACAGGGAGGACCCCGACTCCGTCGACGAGCGGACGCGGAAGTTCTTCGAGTCCTGGAGCCCGCCGCGGGTGGAGGCGCCAGGTGCCAACGGGCATGTCGCTCCCGAGGTGGACGTCGAGAAGGCCGTCGGGGCTTCGAAGCACGTGAGGCACATAAGGGACTTCGGGCATCGGGCCGCGAGGCTCGACCCGTTAGGGAGCGAACCGCCGGGAGACCCGACGCTCGACCCGACCTTCTACAGGATTACGAACGAGGACCTTGAGACCCTGCCTGCGCTCATCATCGGCGGTCCGATTGCCGAGCGTACCTCCAACGCCAGGGAGGCTGTCGAGGAATTGCGCGGGCTCTACTGCAACACTACGGGATACGACTTCGGGCACGTTCACGACCCCGAGGAGAGGTTCTGGCTGCGCGAGTCCGTCGAGTCTGGACGCTTCAACAAGAGGATGGAGGGAGAAGACGCAAAGCGCCTCCTCCAGAGGCTCACAAGGGTTGACGCCTTCGAGAAGTTCCTGCACAAGACGTTCCTCGGCCAGAAGCGGTTCTCGGTCGAGGGGAACGACATGGTCGTCCCGATGCTCAACAGGCTCATCCGCTCCGCCGCTGACGTCGGCACGCCTGTGACCACCCTTGGCATGGCGCACAGGGGAAGGCTCAACGTCCTCGCGCACGTGATGGACAAGCCGTACTCCAAGATCTTCGGCGAGTTCCAGCAGCCTGAGAAGGGCGAGCAGTCATCCGCCGCTGGCAGACCCGGCGACGCGTGGGTCGGGGACGTGAAGTACCACCTCGGCGTCAGGGGCTTCCAGCTCGGAGACGAGGAGGCCGACGAGGAGGTCTTTATCCACCTCGCACCGAACCCGAGCCACCTCGAGCACGTAAACCCTGTGGTCGAGGGGATGGCCCGTGCTGCGCAGGAGGAGAGGGACGAAGCAGGACCTCCGCGTCAGGACGTCGAGGCTTCCCTGCCCATTCTGCTGCACGGGGATGCTGCTTTCCCTGGCGAGGGGGTCTCGGCCGAGACCTTGAACCTCAGCCGTCTGCCTGGCTACAAGACCGGCGGCACCATCCACATCATCACCAACAACCAGCTGGGGTTCACCACCGAAAGGCAGGACGCCCGCTCGACGACATACGCGAGCGACCTGGCCAAGGGGTTCGAGATCCCCGTGGTCCACGTAAACGCCGACGACCCCGAGGCTTGCATGGCGGTGGCCAGGATGGCCCACGCCTACCGCGAGAAGTTCAACAAGGACTTCATGATCGACCTCGTCGGCTACCGTCGCTTCGGCCACAACGAGGGCGACGAGCCGGCTTACACCCAGCCAGTGATGTACGAGACCATCCGCAACCACCCGACGGTGCGCGAACTTTGGGCTAAAGAGCTCGAACGCCGCGGCGTCGTCGAAGAGGGTGAGGCCGAGGACATGTTCGAGAAGATCATGACCGACATGGCCGACGTCCACAAGCAGCCCGCGGACGAACTCCAGGAGGAAGACTTCGCGACGGACGAGATGTACACGCCGCTCGTCGGGATCCCTGAGACCGCCGTCGCGGCGGAGAAGCTCTCCGAGCTGAACGGGGCGCTCCTCGAGGTCCCCGAGAGCTTCACATCGAACTCCAAGCTCGAACGCCTCTTCCAGAAGAACCGCGGCGACCTGGACAGCATAGACTGGGCGCACGCAGAAGCCCTGGCTTTCGCATCGCTGCTCGAGGACGGCATCCCCGTGAGGCTCACGGGCCAGGACACCGAGCGCGGGACCTTCTCCCAGCGCCACGCCGTGCTTTACGACGCCGAGACGGACGAGCGCTACGTCCCACTTCAGAACCTGCCGCGGGCTAAAGCGTCCTTCTCCATCTACAACAGCCCGCTCTCGGAGATAGCCGTACTCGGCTTCGAATACGGCTACTCTGTCAACTCGGAGGACGCGCTCGTTCTCTGGGAGGCGCAGTACGGGGACTTCGCCAACGTCGGACAGCCGATGATCGACCAGTTCATCGTGAGCGGCCAGTCGAAGTGGGGCCAGACCTCGGGGCTCGTCCTGCTCCTGCCACACGGCTACGAGGGACAGGGACCCGAGCACTCCAGCGCGCGTCTGGAGCGTTACCTCCAGCTCGCCGCGCACGAGAACGTGCGCATCGCCAACCTCACAACGGCGGCCCAGTACTTCCACCTGCTGCGGGCCCAGGCCGCGCTCAAGGATAACAAGCGTCCCCTTATCATCATGACGCCCAAGAGCCTCCTGAGGCACCCGATGGCGGCCTCGAAGCTAGAGGACCTCGCAGTAGGCGCCTTCCAGCCCGTGCTCGACGACGAAGAGGCGAGCGCCGAGTCGGTCGAGCGTCTCATACTGTGCTCCGGCAAGATCTACACGGAGCTCGTCGGTAGCGAGTACAGGGAAGAGGCCGTGGACACAGCCGTCGCCAGGATAGAGCTACTCTACCCGTTCCCCGATGACAGGGTGCGCGAGATGCTCGACGGCTACCCGAACCTGCGGGAGATCATCTGGGTCCAGGAGGAGCCCCAGAACATGGGCGCCTGGACGTTCGTCGAGCCGCGGCTGCGCGAGATCACGGGCGGCGAGCTGCCCGTCCTCTACGTCGGTAAGCCCCCGCGTCCGAGCCCGGCCCAGGGCTCGGCCAAGTTCCACAAGCAGGAGCACGCCGGCATCGTGAGGGATGCCTTCGTGAGCGTCGGTCAGGATCTTGATGAAGAACAGGCCGTGGAGGAGACGCAGGTCCGCGCCTCAGCCCCGAGCGAATAGTATTTAGAGAGGGAGGGCAACCCGTGGCTGCTGAGATTCACGTA
>DASSJP010000494.1:0-2334 GCA_035691165.1 Rubrobacter sp. | reverse complement strand
ATCTCCTCTGCGTACGCCAGGTATAGATAATAGGCCAACGCCGCACTCACATAGGTTAGGGCATTGTCGAGTAAGGGATGTTCTTCGATAAAGTAGTCAGGAAGTTCCGCGATCGCACCCAAGACTGCACCCGGGATGATCGTCGCCGAAGGGTATCGCTTGACAATCGCCGTAGCTTCCCACCACACACACGAGGTGGAGCCGGATCGCTCATGCACCACAATATCCTTGCACGCTTCGCAATGGATTGCCACTTCTTTGCTCAACCCGATCTGGACGATGACCCGTCCGCCCCGAGCGAACAGGCCGGTGAGTGGTTTCAGATCCCTCGATTCAAGAGGAGACTCCTGGAAGAGGTCTCTCATACGTTCTTGGAGTCAAATCCCCTGAGGAAAAGCCTCCCAGCAACGTCTTGCTGTTAGCACGTATGGTGAGGGAGGATCCGGGATCCTCCGACGGAAGGGAGAGAATAGATCACGAGGCGATCAGAGGACTCCTGCAACACCGACCTCAGCAGCACAAAGGTGCGGTGGACGCGGAACACAACAATGTCGACTGAAAGGACGTTGTGATGGATCGCTACCCAGACATCGGCGACCTGCAGATGGCAGCCTTTGTAACTACCAACATTGGTGGTGCTATTCCCGTTTCGACTCATCGAGCGTCTTAGCGTCATTGCTCGACCCCCAACCACCCCGGTCTCTACTCTGAGGAGATCGGGTTGAGCGGCGAGCAATTTGGCAACTTCCCGCAGGCGTTCAGCCACCTGGCGCTCATCAACGCGGCGCTCAACCTCGACTTCCAGCTCGATCACGGTTCTGACTGAGCCGGTGCTTTCCTTTAGCCGGGGTGAGTGCTAGATCCCCTTGCGTAGCCTTGTTGACCGGAGTGCCACGAATAAAGAGACTTGGAAGCTAGCCTTCGCTCTGGTCATATCGATCCGAGCCAGATCTAGAAGCCCTCAGCGGACAAGAAGAGTCCGGGTTGTTCCGTGATGCCCAACTGGGCCAGGAGCGTGAGTTGATCCCAGTAGAACCATCCGCGTACGATCTTGCCGTCCCTCACCTCGGTAACCATTGCCCCCGACACCGTCGCCCTCCGGCGGGTCGGGGGGATGGTCTCTCCCGTGACGGTGGCCAGCCGTTCCATGTGGGTGCCGCTCCCTCTCCATTGAACGAGGACGCGATCGCCCTCGGCGACGACGCCAAGCACCTCGAAGCGGATGTCTGGGAAGGCCGTCACGAAGCGCTGGTGGTATGCGATGCTCCTGGTCTTGTCCAGGAGGACGGACACGCCGGGATGTTCTGCGGTGTAGTCCTCCGATAGATACCGCGACCATAGGCTCATGTCGCGGGCGTTGAGCGCTTCGATCAGGATCAGCGCGAGCTGCTTTTTCTCTTGTGCCGACACGAGAGGAGACCTCCTTCCGCCCGGATTGATGTCGAGCTAACCGGCGCTCCCGACGCATTTGATGGCACTGGCCGAAGACGCGGTGGGCTTCTTTGACCATTGTGGCTACTTGCGCGTTGATCAATCCACATGAGAACCGCCGTAATGGCGCCTGTCAGATCGCCCATTTGCCGACGAAGTACCCTGCCAAGACAACCGCCACGACCCACACTATACCGCCGAGGACACTGTAGAGTAAGAACGTCTTCCAGCGCATGCGGCTCATGCCTGCCACCAGCGCTTCTAGCACGCGCGCGATCGAGAAGAAACGGGCCGCGAATACGGCCTTGCCGCCGTGGCGTAAAAAGAATTGTTCGACTCGCTCCAGGCGTTCTGGGGTGAGTTTCACATAGCGTCCCCACTTCAATACGAACGGGCGTCCTCCTTTGTGGCCCACCCAGTAACCGACCTGGTTGCCGATGATGGCTCCAAGGATGCCGATCACTATCGCGCCCCTGAAGTCGAGTTGGCCCTGCTGAACCAATACGCCAGCGGCAAGGAGTATGGCCGCGCTCGGGAAAGGGATGCCCGTGGTCCCGAGCATCACGCCGATGAAGATGATCAGATATCCGTAGCGCTCGATCAGAGGGTAGAACTCTTCCATTTCAGAGACGAAGTATAGGGCCTGCTGGCAGTCGATTCTTCGTGGCCCTCGGCATTGTTTCGTATGAGAGCAGAATTCACGAGGGCTGCGCACAGACGAACTCCGTATACTCTGTTTACTGCGCGGCAGGTTGATGACCAGGCCTGCTATGGTTGTCGGCTTCTGCCAGGTTACGGTGGCGAGATAGGAAGGACCTCCGAAGCGCACACCGGGCACCGATACACGCCGTCTGAGGTTGCGTCGCGTCTCCGGGTGTCCGCGCATCCCCCGCCGCCAGACTG
>DASSJP010000493.1:0-11274 GCA_035691165.1 Rubrobacter sp. | reverse complement strand
AGAGATTCTCGATCTCCTCCCTGATACCCTGGCGAGACTCCGTGAACGACCTGAGGTCAGGGATCATCGCCAGGTTCTGACTCTCCGTGGAGATTAGCCTGCCATCACTATCGTAGGTTTCGACGAGGAGGGAAGCGCCGTCATGCACGGGAGAGTAGCGTGCGAGAGCGGAGCCGCCGGGAGAGGACTCGGGCAGCCAGGGGAACGCGAAAAAGAACGCCATGACCAGCAAAAGCACAGGGACAGCCCAGATCCTGGCCGGCCCGGAAGAGCCTAAACGGCGCCACGCTCCCTTGGGCAATGGACCGTCCTATCAGACCTGTGCTCGAAGATCGCGCAGGTTCTGCACGTATGCCGCCTCTCGCCGGGCGGCGTCAACGGACGTTATGCCCCTCTGGACTCTGTCGCGGTGGAACGCCAGCTCGGTAGCGGCCTGGCCGAAGCGCGCATTGGCGCGCCACCCTCCGAAGCCTCCGCTGCCCAGGGCGCGGAACGAGGAGCCTATGCGGCCGCCGACGCTGCCGAGCGTGTCGTACTGCTGCCGGGTTATGAGGCCGTTCTGGAGCTCGGGGGTAAGATAGTACCTGATCACCTGCCCCTCGCGGCGCAGCCCAAGGATGACCATGATGAGCACGCCGATCAATGCGGGCACCATAACGAGCAAATAGGTGCCGAGGAAACCAATAAGGCCGAGCGGTACACCCGAAAAGTTCCACAAGGAGTGCAGCATCATCGCCGCAAGCAGGCCGATAACAGGGGCAATGAATTTGACGAAACCGTTGTTCGACTGGCGCGCAATGCCCAACCCTATGCCCGTCATGCTGGTGAACAGGGGATGGGCGAAAGGCGATATCAGGCCGCGCAGGACGAAGACGAAGATCGAACCTTCGATCCCACCCTCGGCGAAGGTCCTTCCGTAGTAGAGGAAGTTCTCCGACATCGCGAACCCGAGCCCCACCATCGCCGCGTAGATGACACCGTCCACGACCCCGTCGAACTCGTCCTTCTTCCACCAGTAGAGGATGAAGAGCGCAATCCCCTTCGCACTCTCCTCCACGATGGGCGCCGACACGACCCCACCCAGTATGTCGCCCGTACCTGAACCGAAGAGCGAGCTGAAGATGACGCTGTTGATGGTGTTGAATATGAAGGCGAAGAAGACGGCGACCGTCGCGCCCCAGATGAAGGTCCCAGCGAGCATCCATACTGGCTCCTTCTCGTAGCGATCCAGCCACAATGCGAGCGCCACGTAGAACGGCACGGGCAGAGCGCCGAACACGATGCCGACCAGAAGGCCCCATAACCCCGTGCTGAGGACGCCTATGAGGGCGAGGAAGATCAGACCCAGCAAGCCCATAAAGATAAGCGCCCCGATACCAAGCACCCACCGGATCGTCGTCGAGTTGTTGCTCGCAGGTCCGGCCGGAACGTTCGTGCCCTGAGAGCCTGATGTGTCCACTATGTTGCCCCCTTGCCAAGGACGTTTATCCAACTGCTGCTCATAACCAGAGCTTCTCCCAACGCCATCTTTCGGACGGGAGGCCTCAATACCCCAGGCTGTTGTAGAAGTCCACGCCGTAGCCCTCGGGGGCGAAGATGGAACAGAACAGGACGCCATTGCTCCAGAGGATCACCTCGATGGTCGTCCCCTGGATCTCTCCCGTGTAAGCTGCACCCGTCCCAATCTGTTGTCCCTGGTCGTCGGTGACCTGGAACTCCTTCGCTCTCTGGAAACCCTTTGACGTCAATGCGTCGCCGACGGCTTGGATCTGCTGATCGGCCAGATCTGGAGAGGTCCACGCCGTCAGGTCGTGGCCGATCTGCAACCCGTCAGCCGAAGCGTAGATCATCGTCCTCGCATCTGTGGCGCCAGCACTTATCGCCTCAGGTATCTTCTCGATCTTCTGCAGAGTGAAGTTGCCGACCTGCTGCTGTACCAGATCATCGAGACTGCCCGAGTCGGGCGACGGCTGGGGCTGCGGTTCCGGCTGGGGTTGAGGGGCAGGCTGAGTGGTTTCGGGCCGGGGCGTCTCCGGCTGACTTGTCTCCGGCTGGCTGGTCTCGGGCTGGACGGGCTGCGGGGCAGGTTCCGGGGTCGCGGGCCTGCTCAGTAGGAAGAAGAGGAGCGCTCCGACGGCCAGCAGCGTGAGAAGACCAAGGACCGCCGCCACGGCACACCCGCCAACGTAAAGTCCCGTGCGCCACCCGCCCCCTGACCCTGGCGGCGGTGGCTGGGGTGGCATGGCGGCCGGCTGCTGTCCCTGATTCTGTCCTTCTGTCATCTCATGCACCCGCCTCTCCGGAGCCGGGAGATCGCCCGGCGACCCCCTGATCGCGCTTCATCTCCAGGACCGAGGCGCGCAGCCGTTCCACCTCGGCCTTGGATACCGCCTGGCGACGGGGGTCCGATTCGCCCACGGCCCGGCTCTTTGCGAGAGCGAGCTGCACCTGCCGGTTGTGCAGCTCCCTCAGGGCCAGCCAGCCGTCGAAGTCCCCGCTGATGAACGCCTTGACGTACCGAGAGCGTCTGGCTGCCAAGCTGCTAAGGACGGCCCGTTCGTCTTCAGTCACCGCCTCCCTCTCATCAGCGAGTTCCTCCCTGATAGCGCGGAGCTCGCGGACGAGCGCCAGGACCATGACGGCGACGACGAACACGACGGGGACGATGAGCGCCACCCAGGCGCGCACGAGTCCCGCCGTCCCTCCCAGGGCGTTGCCTTCGGCCAGGAGCGTGTAAGCAAGATTGGCCAGGATCGCCCCGACCAATCCGGCGAGCGGAAATCCTATCTCCTGCGCTATCGGGCGGGCTCCCGCCGCCGCGCCGAAGCCTGCGCCGATGATGGCGCCGAAGAGCCCGTCGGCGAGGCCGACCAGCGCTGTGGTCCACAGCGTCGCGAACGGTCCTGCTTCGATCGCCCCACCCAGAGTCCCGCCGAACGCAAGTTCGCGGACGAACGCTTCTCCGGTGGCGAACCCGAGTCCCAGGGCGGTGCCGTACACGATGCCGTCCATGAGACCGTTCATCTCCGACCATCCCCGCGATCGGGCCACCGACGCGAGCACCACGACGCCGAGGAAGAACGCCACGAACTTGGCCACCTCCTCGGATACGGCCCCGAGGAGCGGGTTGAGCTCCAATACGGCGTAGCCAACGAGCAGGGGCAACACCGTCGCTATCACGGCTCCAAGAAGGAACATCAGCCCCACGGCCCACAGGGGTTCTTTCTCGTTGAGATCCATAAACCGAACCAGGGCCAGGTAGATAATCGCGACAATGATCGCCAGAGAGAGCGCGTAAGCTCCCCCCGCAGTCACCTGAGCTGCTGCCATAGTGTCTCCTTCCTCATCAGCAAAGCGCGCACGGCAGTTACCTCTTGGCCTGTCCTGTACGCAATACTTTGGCGATGGAGGAGCCTCGATGCATCCCCCATATGGACTATTTTGGCATCTTTTTGTGTTTTCAGGAAGGCGTCTTCGCACCGTGCAGCAACATATTACGAGACGCACGCGCGGACGAACTGCGCTTGCTCACCTACGGCCCGGTAAAGGTATTCTAGCGAGGAGGCGCATCGACTCTTTTCTGACCTCAGGCCATCTCTGTCCAATCTTCGTAGACGAGAAACGCTACCTCGCCCGAGGCGACGATGTCATCGTCCCGTCGCGCGTACACCTCGAAGGTGTACAGGCGCCCCTCCTTCGTCACTTCTACGCCGCGCACACGCCCGCCGACGCGCAGTACGTCGCCGAGGAAGACCATCCCTGAGAAGCGGCTTCGGAATGTCTTTACGCAGCCGTGCTCCAGATATGGGGAGAAGAGGAGGCCCATCGTGGCGACAGTGAGCATGCCGTGAGCGATGATCCCTGGCAGCCCTGCATCAGCGGCGGCCTCGTCTATGAGGTGGATCGGGTTGAAGTCCCCCGAAGCGCCCGCGTACTTTATGAGCCGCATGCGGTCGATGGGAGGGAGCTTCCGCTCTTCCAGCTCGTCGCCTGCGCTCCAACGCGGAGCCCGGTTCATGCCTCGATCCCACGCCTTACTGCCTCCGTAACGACGACGACGTCGTTGGTGGTGAAGATACGCTCGCCGTCCGGACTTTCGCCCGTACGCTCGAAGACGAGGAATCCGAGGAGGCCGCGGCGTCCCTGTCTGTCGTAGGAGTCTTTCAGCTCCATGCGGCACAGCAACTCCTCGCCGACGAGGAGCGGACGCTCGTAGGAGATGCTGAACTCCCCGTGGATCAAACCCGCCGAAGGCAACTCCAGATCCTCGATGCGACCGTAGTCGAAGGTCCTCGGGAAGGTCGGCGGCGCAAGAAGTCCACCATACCGACTTTTCCCGGCTACTTCCTCGTCGAGGTAGAGTGGACTCGGGTCGGCTATAGCTTCCGCGAACCGGCGGACAGCGCCCCGCTCGACGAGGTTCCTCACAGGCTCCGAGCGGGATCCCACGAACTCAGCGTAGAGCACTAGTCCCTCGGTCCGCCAGCGACGTAGAGCACCTGCCCGCTCACGAACGCGGCCTCTTCCGAGGCGAAGTACAGGATGGCCGCGGCCACGTCCTCCGGCCATCCTGCGCGTCCGACGGGGATGCTCTGTACGCGCTCGGCTACGAAGTCGTCGAAGTCCACGCCGAGGCGGGCCGCCGTGTCGCGGGTCATATCCGTCTCTATAAAGCCTGGGGCGACGGCGTTCGCAGTGACGCCGTAGCGCCCCAGTTCGACAGCAAGACTCTTCGTGAAGCCCTGGATGCCGGCTTTCGCCGCGGAATAGTTCGCCTGTCCGCGGTTACCGAGGGCGCTCGTCGATGAGACGTTGACGATCCTGCCGTAGTTCCTCTCTACCATGTGCTTCTGGGCGGCCCTGGTGCAGAAGAAGGCGCCGGACAGATGAACATTCAAGACGGTGCGCCAGTCCTCGTCGGTCATCTTGTAGATGAGGCTGTCCCTCGTAACGCCGGCGTTGTTTACCAGGATGTCAAGGCGCCCGTAGCGGTTCACTGTCTCCCCGACGGCGTTCTCTACCTCGGTGCGGCTCGTGACGTCCACCTTGGCCGCGAAGGCGTCCATACCCTCGTCCACGAGCTGACGCGCGGTCGAGAGCACACCCTCCATGTTCACGTCGGTCAGGCACACCCGCGCCCCCTCACGGGCGAAACGCCGCGCCGTGGCCTCGCCTATGCCGCGCGAAGCCCCCGTCACCATCGCAACCCTGCCATCAAGTCGGCCCATGTACCTCCCTTCGGTCGGTAGCAATCAGGCATCAGCAGTAAGCTCTTGGCGTTGTTGGCTGATTGCTGAAGGCTGATTGCTAATAATCGTAAAATCCTCCACCTGTTTTGCGGCCTAGCCTGCCCATCTTGACCAGGTCCTTCAGGATGCGCGGAGGCTCGTAGTAAGGGTCGCCGGTCCTGTCGTGGACGTAGGAGATCACATCGAGGCCCACGTCGAGCCCGATGAAGTCACCCAGCTCGAAGGGACCTATGGGGAATCCTACGCCTTTCTTTACGAGCAGGTCGATGTCTTCTTTGGTCGCGACGCCCTGCTCCAGTAGCCTGCAGGCTTCGAGAAGCATCGGCATGAGAAAGCGGTTCGCCACGAAACCAGGAACTTCTTTCTCGACGACGACTGGGACCTTTCCAAAGGAGACGACTAGCGCTTTGGTCTTCTCTACGGTCTCGTCGCTGGTTAGGAGGCCGCGCGGTATCTCGACAGCCTCTCGCACCGGCGGCGGGGTGAAGAAGTGCATCCCGCAGACGCTCTCAGGCCGGCCCGTGGCCGAAGCAAGATCGGTTATGGAGATGGATGAGGTGTTTGTGAGGATGAGTGAGTCTGGCGGGAGCAACGTGTCCAGGGCTGCGAGTGCCTCCTTCTTCGGCCCGACCTTCTCGACGATGGCCTCTATGGCAGCCCCGGCGGGAGCGAGGTCTTCTGAGCGCGTCGTCCATCGGATGCGGTCGTAGTGGGAGGCTGCCTCGTCCTCGGAGAAGGCGCCCTTATCGGCGAAGCGCGAGAGGCCCTCGCGGACGTAGGTCTTGGCCCTTTCGAGGGCTTCGACGGAGGCGTCGCAGGCGACTACCGTGTAGCCTGACTGGGCTGCGAGCTGGACTATACCTGCGCCCATCGTGCCCGTGCCCAGGACGCCTATCGTGTCCACTAGACCTCACCCGTGTGGGAGAGGTCTTCGGCGTGCAGGATCAGGGTTCTCACCCTCTCGCCGAAGGTGGCGAAGCGCTCGTCCGTGGTCTGGCCGTTCTTCCAGCGCGCGTAGATCTGCTGCAGTATCCCCGCCAGCTTGAAGTACCCGAAGACGACGTACCAGTGCATCTCGGAGAGGTCGCGTCCGCTCATTTCGGCGTAGCGGTCGATGAGCTCTTTGCGGGTCATGAAGCCTGGCGTGACCGTCACCGTAGGCATGACCGCTTTGAGCTCGTCCGGGTCGTCGGCTTCGATCCAGTATGAGAGCGAGACGGCGAGGTCGAAGAGCGGATCTCCGACGGTCGCCATCTCCCAGTCCAGTACCGCCCTGACTTCGGTGAGGTCTTCTGGGTTCAGGACGAGGTTGTTCAGTTTGTAGTCGTTGTGGATGATGGCTGGCGGCGGGCTCTCGGGGACGTCGCCGGCGAGCCATTCTGTGAGGGGCTGGACCTCTTCGATCTCCTCGGTCTTCGCTTTTTCGTAGCGGGAGATCCAACCTTCCGTCTGCCGCCGCAGGAACCCTTCGGGCCTGCCGAGATCCCCTAGCCCTGCCTCCTCCACATCGACGGCGTGCAGCTCGACGAGGGTGTCAACGACTGTGCGTGAGATCCCACGGCACAACTCCCCGTCAGGCTCGATGCCTTCAGGGAAGGAGTCGTCGAGCACAACGCCCTTTTTCCGCTCCATCACATAGAAAGGAGCCCCTATAATCGACTCGTCCTCGCAGAAGAAGTAAGGCCTCGGGGCAAGCGGGTAGGCGGCGTTGAGCTTCGCCAGGATGCCCGACTCCCTGCCCATATCGTGCGCCTTCGGGGGGACTGGGCCGATCGGTGGACGCCGCAGTACACCCTCCCAGTCCCCGACCTTCAACAGATACGTCAGGTTCGAGGCGCCAGAGGGGAACTGGCTGACTTCGAGCTCGCCATCAGGCACGTCCTCCACGTGTTCTCTCAGATAGCTCTCCACAGCGTCGAGGTCGAAAGCTTCACCCTCACGCACGTTTATGGTCTCGCTCATCGCTTTCCTCCCTGGCTCGCGCCGGAGATGTGTTCGCCTTCTGGCTCCCCGGCACGGCGTAGTTGTCCTTCCACGACCTCGGGGACCACTGTACTCGCGCCCACGTCGGCGACGAAGTCGAAGGCGTCCATCCTGTCGTTCTCGACGAACCACCGTGCTGCCCGGCTCTGCTTAAGCACGCCCGATATGTTCTCCTTGTGGTGTTCGGCGAAGTCGAGTGCCATCCAGGCGCCGTCGTTCAGCCGCCAGCCTTCAACGTTCATGTGCGAGAGAATCGTGGACGCGCCGAGGAAGTCCTCGACAGTGAATCGGCCAGCCGAGCCGGCGCAGACGAGGTAGATGGAGTCCGTCCCTGAGGATTCGAGGTAACGGGCCACGGCGTGCGCGTTGCGAAGGCTACCGAGCAAGACCCTGTCTGCCTGGGCCACGTCGGCGATAGCGCGGGTGCCGTTCGTGGTCACGAAGATCACATCCTTGTCACATACGACCTCGGGCGCGTACTCGTCGGGGAAGGGGCCGTGATCGTAGCCCTCTATCCGCGCGGCGTCCTGCTCACCGCCGCGCAGGAGGCCCGCCGCGTCGAGCCTCGCCCGCACCTCATCGGCCTCTTCCAGGCTCGCCACCGGGTAGACACCTCTGGCGCCGTTCTCCAGGATGGTCAGCAGGGTCGTCGTCGCCATGAACACGTCGATGACGACGGCGGCTGCGCCCGCAAGCCTATCAGGCACGACCTCCTGACGCGTCATCAGAACCCTGAGCCTCTTCAAATAATCTCCAACCCCCGTGTAGAAGACCCGCACCATTCTACAGAAAACACGCCGGACGGAACCTCGAAGGACCCGAGATCCCGCGTTAGATACGGTCACGAACTCCAGCTTGAACCGTGGGTATCAGGGTCTAGAATAGCGCCTAACACCTGTATTTTGGATTCGGGTTTCGATCAATCTGGAGGCGTGGTGAGCGAGCTGGAGCGGCGGCAAAAAGAGGACGACCGCAAAGGTAACCCATACCTCTTCCTATCGCTTGGCATCGGGTTTGTAATCGCCGCCGTCCTGATAATCTGGACCGCCGGGACGCCTGCGGCTGGCCTCGGGTTCGTGATCGCGGCTGCCGCATTGATCGGCAAGGGCGTGTCCGACCTGCAGAAGCAACGGCACGCCGTGGAAGCACCCGTCAGCAAGGAGCGCGAGCTCCTTTCGGCCATCAGGGATAACGGCGGCAGCATAACGCCCGCCGAGGCTGCGTTGGAGACCTCACTCACCGTGAGCGAAGCCGACAAGATGCTCTCGGAGCTGGCGGGAGGTGGGCACCTCTCGGTACAGAGCAGGGACGGAACCCTGTTCTACGTGCTGCCTGGCAGACGCAGCCCGGAACTGGAAGGCCGGGGGTAAGGGCTACCGGCCCGTGAATTCAGGTGCGCGCTTGTCGAAAAACGCCGTGACGCCCTCCTTGTGGTCCTGCGTGTAGCCGCAGAACGTCTGGCCTTCGGCCTCATTTTCCAGGGCCCTCTCCAGGTCGGTCTCGAAGCTGGCGTAGAGGGAGTGTTTGATCCTGCCCAGTGCCATAGTAGGCATCGCCGCGAGTTGTCCGGCCAGCTTCCGGGTCTCTTCTACTAGAGTTTCATCGGGAACGACCTTGTTCACCAGGCCGATCCTGCACGCTTCCTCCGCTTCCACGGCGTCACCGAGCATGCTCATCTGCATCGCCCTTCCGAGGCCGACCACTCGCGGCAGGAAGAAAGTGACCCCGGCGTCGGGCATGAGCCCTATCTTGATGAAAGCCACGGAGAACTTCGCGCTCTCGGCGGCGATCCGCAGGTCGCACGCGAGCGCTATGCCCACTCCGGCCCCGTAGACCGGGCCGTGCAGCGAGGCTACTATCGGCTTCTCGATGGAGACCATCTGCTTCACCAGGCGGCTATACGTGTTCCGCAGATACTCCCCGAGGTCGGGGTCTCCGTCCGCCTCCCTGACGACCTCAGCCAGGTCAGCGCCGGCTGAGAAACCCCGGCCCTCTCCCCTAAGAACGATGCAGCGGACCTCTTCGTCCGCCGCTGCGCCATCGAGGGCGGAGTACAGTTCCCCGTGCATCGTTGCGTCGAAGGCGTTCAGTTTCTCGGGCCGGTTCAGGGAGATCGTGGCCACCCCGCCATCTTCTTCGTAGAGCACGGTCTCGTACAAATTCCCTCCTCCCAGAGAGAGGTGCCCCCCGCGTTGGAGGGGCACGATGAGAAACGGAATGGTGACGAAGCTATCTCGCCGTAGCTGTCTCCTCCTCGCTCGCCCCTTCCTGATCCCTCGTCATCTCGTCCCCGTAGGCAGCCGTGATCAGGTAGACAGAGAGGAAGGTGACGGCAGCCATCGCCAGGACGTAGAAGGAGACCGAGAGCGACGTGCCGGTGGCCTCCAGCAGCGAGACCATGATTATGGGAGCGAGGCCGCCCGCGAAGACCGAGGCACCCTGGTAGCCTATCGAGGCTCCGGAGTAGCGCACCCGCGCGCTGAACATCTCGGCGAAGAGAGCAGCCTGCGGCCCGTACATCATGCTCAGGAAGAGTTGCCCAAAGGCGAGCGCTATGGTGATGAGCACGGCCGACTTCGTGTTCACGAGCCAGAACATCGGGAAGGCCCAGAGCCCAAGGAGCGCCGCGCCGGCCAGATACACGGGCCGCCTCCCGACCCGGTCTGAGAGCGCGGACCACCCCGTCAGGAAGAAGATCTGGGCGAAGCTGGAGATCAGGACGGCCGCGAGCATCACGTTCTGGGATACCCCAAGGACCCTCGTACCGTAGTCGAGCATGCCCGTGATCATCACGTAGAAGGCCCCGTTAACGACGAAGAAAGCGCCCGCCGCCAAGAGCACCTGCTTGGGATGGTCCCTGAGCACCTCGATCACGGGCGAACCCCGCTCCTCGCCACTCTGCTCTTGCCTCTCCTGCAGCTGCCTGAACACCGGCGTGTCCTCCAGGCGCAACTGTATGTACAGCGCCACCCCGATGAGCACGACGCTAAGCAGGAACGGTATGCGCCAGCCCCAGGCGGCGAAGGTACTCTCTCCGAGAACCGCCGAAAGTACTAGGAAGCTCGTGTTGCCGAGCACTAACCCGATAGGAACTCCTACCTGAGCGAAGCTGCCGTAGAAACCCCGCTTGTCTGCGGGAGCGTACTCGGTAGCGAGGAGCACCGCCCCGCCCCACTGTCCGCCTACGGCGAGCCCCTGCAAAAAGCGCAGTATGAACAGGATTATCGGGGCCGCAACACCGATGGTGGCGTAGGTCGGCAAGAGGCCGACGAGCGTGGTCGCCGTGCCCATGGTCAGCAGCGCGATGACCAGGGTCGGCTTGCGGCCTAGCCTGTCTCCGAAGTGTCCGAAGAGTATGCCCCCTATAGGGCGCGCCACGAAACCTACCGCGGCCGTGCTGAACGAGGCGAGCACCCCGGCTACCTCGCTGCCGCCGGGGAAGAACAGCGGGCCGAAGACCAGGGCCGCCGCGGTCAGATAGATAAAGAAGTCGTACCATTCGATCGCAGAGCCGGCCATCGCCGCAAGCGCCACCTTCCGCACCGTGGACGGACTCGGCGCCGCCGCCTGCGCACTAGAACCTGTCATACATGCCTCCCTCAAACCCGTTTTCCGAACAACCCTCGCGGGCACGACTCGTGAGTAGCGCTCTAAAACCGGGCTATACGATTCCCCCTTTCCCACTCAATCCCTGGGTGCAAGGTTATCGGACCATGGGAGTAGAGTCAATCGTCACTTCAAGGATGCCGCCCGGCGCGATCCGCGCCGGGCCTTTGAGGTTACATCTTCTCCGCCAGCTCCACGAATCGGTCCAGCGACTCTGGATTGCTAAGAGACTCCCTGCTTGCGGCCTCCTCGGGTGGGGTGCCTGAGAGGATCTTCTTGACAGGCACCTCCAGCTTCTTGCCGTTCAGGGTCTTCGGTATCTCTGGGACTTCGAAGATCTCGTTCGGTATGTGCCTGGGCGAGGTGTTCTCCTTGATGCTACCCTTGATCCTGCCCTTCAAATCTTCGTCGAGATCGACGCCTTCTTGCAGGACCA
>DASSJP010000492.1:0-3474 GCA_035691165.1 Rubrobacter sp. | reverse complement strand
GTTATCGGGTTGTCGAGTATCTCGCCTTTCCTTGCCATGACGTACCTCCTTCGTTAGTCATTATCTGTCATACGGGGCGGGGTCGGTCCCGTCGCCGTTATGGAAGTGGTTGCCAGGGAGGCTGGAAGTCGAGCGCCGGATTGTTTGTCAGGTTGGTGGGGTTGGCGCCGTCTGCGGCCCTCATACGGTAGGTCTCGCGGCGCTTCGCCCTCGGCCCATGAGAACGCCTAGCGAGGAGGATGCGTTTCCTAGGTGGCGTCGCGGTAGCCTTGTATCTAGGGCCGAGGTTGCTCGTCGGGGAAGCGGACCTTCGGGACGGCCTGACCCCGTCGGGCGGCCTCCGCTTTCAGGCGCGGCCTCAGCCGCCGGCCCTTACGGAACAGGAAGTCGAACATGAAGCCAAGCTTGTTCTCGCTGATATCCCAGTTCCCAAGCAGCCGCTCCACCGCGAACACGAGGTCACCATCGTCCGTCGGCGAGATCCTGCCGACCAGGGCCCTGTTTTGTTGTGCGGTGAAGTTCTGGTCGTGCGTGTGGAACGTCAGGCACGCCGGACCCTCGGGAGCGAAGCCGTGGGCCGTCCGCAGCCTGAACCCGCTCGGGTCGGGTGAGATCTCCGTCACCGGCAGGCACACCGGGAACCCGTCCTCCCCTACGAACGTGAGGTCGCGGAAAGGGAACTCTTGCACGGCCCGCTCGGCGGCCTTGCGCCACTCGGAGGGCTGCTCCATCCACGCGGCCGGCTGTCCGCCTGGAGGAGCCGGGTCGGAGGGCGGCGCGTTCGTGCCCTCAGGGGCTGTCCACTCCTGCGGTTGCTCGTCCAGGCTCCCGGAAGGCCACCACAGCATGCGTGTTGGCGTTACCTGTATCCAGATGCGGGCGTAGTACCAGTCTACGGAGCGCAGCAGGAACTTCGGCTGTCCCTCGTAGGTATCGGGAGCCTTGGCCATGCTCAGACGCACGTAGCGGTCAGTGTTCGACTGCAGGTCGGCGTCACGCACCGTCGCAATCCCCTGCACCAGCGCAACAGGCGCCGCATCGAGCCCCGAGCCCAGAGGGTCCGAGTAAAGGAGGGCGACCTTCGGGTTGCGGCGTGCCCTCTCCGCCTTGGCAGGGTAGGTGAGGCCCGTTGAGACGTCGAGCGTGAGCCCGTCCTCGCCGACGTAGGGCGTGACCGGGTAGGTAACAGGGGCACCGGCCCTGGTGAGGCTGGCGTACTCGACGGTAATGGCCCTCTCGAAGAGGGGCAACAACTCCTCAGGCCAACCGGCCTTGTTTCCCGCCAACGCGGTCGTAAGCGATGCTGCTGGGGTATCGGCCATATCCTTCTCCTCGAAATCGGCTGCTCGCGTGCTGTTTTTCTGGTCGTCGGGCGGAGGACTTTGCTCCACCCGACGTTCCGCAAGTTGACCTTACCTCACTGGCTCGGCTGCCTGTGCGTCCTGCGCCGCCATCGTGGTCAGGGTCCTGCTCCTGTAGCTCCTGAAAAGGGAGATGAAAGAGAGGGCAAGGACCACACCGGCCACCTCCAGAGGCAGGTGGAAAAGGTAGTCGATGATCAGCAGCCCGTGCAGGTCCATCCCGTTGTGGGCGTGCATGTTGAGGTGGGGCCACCACGAGATCATCAGGTAGCCGATGGAGATGTACATCGCCCACGCCCTCAGCTTCGAGTCGGGGGAGACCTTCCTCAACACGGAGAGGCCGAAGAGAACGAAGGAAACCCCGAGCCCAAGGAGGACGGCGTCGCCCACGGCGAGGAAGAGGAAGAAGGGTATCTGGGCCGCCGTAGGCTCGGCCCCTATATCGGCGGGCGGAAAGAGGATCGGGCCCGACACGAAAGCGGGGACCGCGACCAGGGAGGTGACTATCGCTACTTTCATCCATGTTTTCACTATCTGTCTCCTTGTCTGTTGTCTCCCATCAGCGTTGAAGGTCGTCGATGATGCTCGGCCTGCTCACCCCCCTTCTGGTCCTCCGCATGAACCAGTTGGGTACACCGAGCACGTTCTGCTCACCTATCACCTCGAAACCGAACCGCCCGTAGAAGAGCAGGTCAGCCCGAGTATCGGTCTCGAGATAAGCGTCCTCGCCCGAGGCATCCACCTGCGCGCAGGAGACCTCCATGAGCCTTGAGCCGACGCCCATCCCCTGCAGCCCGGTCTCGACAGCCAGGGGACCGAGGTGCCAGTGACGCCGCCCCGGGTCCCGCTCCGACCAGGCACCGAGCCAGCTCGCGATCCGCGCGGCAACAGGGGTTCCGTCCTGTTGTGGATCGGGAACCACCCTGAGCTTCAGACCTAGGTCAGGAAGGCATCCTCCCGGCGGCGTCATGCCGCAAACTCCGACGATGGTTCCGTCTGAACCGCGCGCGGCCAGCATGTGCTCCTGCCAGCCAAGAACGTTCGCGGCGACGCCGAAAAACCGCTGGAGGATGCGCAGCCGACCCTCCGGATCTTCTCCGAAGGCGGCTATGTGAAGGGGGTTGTCGCGCGTGGCGCGCGCGAGCATGTCTGTAACCTTTCCGGAATCTATAGGTCCGAGAACCCCGATCTCCACCTCGTCCAACCACACCCGATGGTCGGTGATCTTCTGCTGCACGGCCTTCTCCTTTTTCGTTTTCATCGGACTCTCTGCCCCGTAGTCTGCAGCGCGACGTACCCCTTAACCATCCACAGAGCCCCCACATCTCTCCCACACTCCGACTGTGGGACAGGCTCGCGCATCAGGTACGAACGAGCGACGCCCTTGCACGATCGCCGAATAGTTAGCCCATTTGGGGGATGTACCAGCATTTTGAATGCTGGTAATCTTTCAGAATATGGAGAGAGAAGGTTCTGAAGATCGGTCCAGGCCAACCCTTCCTGGCAAGCGTACATTCATCATAGCGTGACGTTCGGAGCTACCCTAAGAGAGCTTAGAGACGCCGCTGGTCTCACCCAGGAGGAACTGGCCTCAAGAGCAGGTCTCACCGCCAAAGCCGTAAGCGCCCTAGAACGAGGAGAGAGGAAACGTCCCTACCCTCACACCGTCAGGGCACTCTCCGATGCTCTCAATCTCTCAGATCAGGAGCGATCCTCCTTGTTCGCTGCCGTGCCAAATAGAAACCCCGAGCCTCCTCCCCCAGCCCTCCACGAGGAGCAAGAGCAGCCCACTCAGATGCCATCTGCGCCACCTTCGCCGATGCTTCTAGCAGCGATGGCATCGGCGCCACACACCTCGCTAGTTGGCAGAGAGAGGGAACTCTCTGAGATCGAGCGCTTCCTCTCCGAGGTGAGGCTCCTTACCCTTACAGGCACTGGTGGGGTCGGTAAGACTCGCCTCGCCATAGAGGCTGCTAGGAGGCTCGAGGATCTCTTCCCTGATGGTGTTGCCTTCGTAGGATTAGCTCCATTAGGCGATGCCTCCCTGGTTATCCCCACAATAGCCCAGACTCTTGGCTTGAGGGAGATAGAGGGAATGAATGCTAAAGAAGCC
>DASSJP010000491.1:0-4966 GCA_035691165.1 Rubrobacter sp. | reverse complement strand
AGGAAGAACCTGGGGATTAAGTGCGTCTAACGCGAACATCATCTTGCTCCTCGCTCGCCTCTGCTGTGCGATCACAAGATACGAGCCGGCGAGGAGGTGACGCATCGGGGTAACCACCCAACTTCCGCCACATGGCGGCGTGGGTAATTCCACCCATGAAGGTGTGTTCAGACGAGCTGGTGCTTGTATGCGTAGGCCGTGGCCGCAGTGCGCGAGGACACGCCCAGTTTGGTGAAGATGTTGCTCACGTGCCTGTCGATCGTTCTCTCGCTTAGGACAAGCTCTGAGGCGATGGCCTTGTTGGTATCGCCGGCGGCCACCAGGCGCAGCACCTGCAGCTCACGCGGCGTCAGCCCATGAACATCGACGGACGGAGCGCGCCGGATGAGCGAGTCGACGCGGGCGAGGTCCGGCGCCGCTCCCAGCTGGGCGAAGAGGTCTCGGGCGGCTTCCAGTTCCAACTCGGCGGTGTCGTGGTCACCGAGGGCGCTGCACGCAAGCCCCAGGAGCACACGCACGCGAGCGGCCTCATAAGGCACCTCCAGCTCCTGCCACAACTGCCACGCGCGACGCAACGCAAGCAGGGAGGCCCGTGCGTCGCCTTCGGTCAGGTCGGCCGCTCCCTTGGCATGCGCGACCATCGCACCCAGCATGCCGCTCTCGTAGCGAGCGGAGATCTCCTCGAGCTCTCCGCAGGCGCCGCGCGCCTCCTCGACATCACCAACGGCCAGCATGATCTCGACATAGGCGGGCAGCAGCCTCGCGCGCTTGAGGGGCTTGGTTGTCTCGCCCAGAGCCCGGCGAAGCGCGGCTGCCGCAGCGTCGCCTCTCCCTTCGGCAAGCCACAACAGGGCAAGGCCAGGCTGCGGCTCCCACCCGTATCGGCTGGCCTCCCGGTACGCGTCGCCGGCCGCCGCGTAATTCCCCTTCAGGCGATGGACTTCCCCCTGCCGGTAGAAGGCCTGGGCGGTAGCCCTCCAGTTCTTCCCCTGTTCGCAACGCTTGCGCGCCCACCGCGCCTCCTCCAGCGCGTCCCGCCACGCACCGTGCAGCTCCATGATCTCGGCGCGATGCACCAGGCACTGGCCGCTGAAGGCCACCATCTCGGGCTGCTCCTCGCACCACTGTGTCAGGGCGGAAGTCCATTCCTGGGCGCGGCGCAGCGCGTACACTTCCTGACAGCCCGAGATCACGCTGCAATACACGATACCGGTGACGATGGGCGACAGCTCCCCCGCGGCCACCGCGACCATGGCCTCGTCCAGCAGCACGAGGCCTTCCTCGACCCGCCCCAGGTTGACCAGAATGAGGCCTTGCTCGTGCATGGCAAGGGCGAGCAGATCCGCATCACTAAAGCGCTCGGCTACCTCTGCAGCCTCGGCCGCGGCGGTGTACGCAGCATCCCAATTACCATTGGCTTCATGCCGCAACATAACCGGCACAAGCAGATAGCCCCGCTCGACGCAGTCGCCCTCCTCACGTTCGACTAGGCGCTGGGCGCGGCCCAGCCATCCGGTCGCGCGGCTCGTCTCTCCTCGAAGCGCGAGACTGATGCCCACCCAGAATGCGCAGCGCACAGCGCGCATCGCCTCGCCGGCGTCCAGGTACGCATGATGGGCACGTTCCAGGTAGCCCAGGAAGTCGTCGTCGCGACCGATCATGAAGGCCGACGTCGCGAGCAGCGCGAGTTCCTCTCCTCCCAGCGGAGCCGCTTGATCTGCTCGCGAGAGCGACTTGTAGGCGTCCATCCACGCCCGCCTTGCGTAGGACTCACGGCCACTTCCGAGTTCGTCGATGGCATCCACCACAGCTACTCCAATCGGTCTGGCAGGGCGCCACCCAAGAATGAGCCGGGACGGCAGCCACAGTCGGCGTCGAGCAACACACGCAACCCCGGCGCCCTGCTCGCAAAGTTCGGCGAGTCCCCACTTTCCACTTCGTGAAGACCCTGTGCGGCTACTTGACTCAACTTTCGCATCTCTATGTTTCCGCACTCCCCAGCAGAGGATTTGATCTCAATGTAGCAAAAGCATGTGGATGGCGCTACTTCCAAGTGAACGTTCCAAGCGGACGTCTCAGAGGAAGGTGTGGTGCTTCAGCGCTCCGGGTGGAAGTGTTCCTCGACGAGCCCTATGACTGTGCTCCTCTCAATATCCAAAACACCCGTGAAGATAACGTACTCGTTCACTACCGTCTCGAAATACGGACGACGTTGATGACGGGCTTGTAGACGTCGTTGTCCATCCAGCGCGTCGGTACAATGAGGAAGTGGGGATAGTGCTTCCGAACCTCGGGGCTCTCCCTCTCCACAGTCTTCTCTTTCGATTCTTCCATCCACCCTCGTTCCTTCGTTCCAACCGGGCAAGTTGACCCACAAGCCGGACGAGGTCCTGACGGACTTTGTCATAGAATCAGGGGCGCTCATCGGGCACATGAGGTCGAAGGGATCTTCACAGCTCTGCTAGCGTTCGGGTTTTGCCGGAAGGCTTGACCGCTCTGGATCTGTCCTCGGACAGATCATCTATACCTCGACGTGCACGTTCAAGAATACGCAGTTTGGATGATGTTCGCACTCTTGCCCGGGAGTAAAATGCATCCCCAACACTAGAAGGTGGGCGAGGAAGGGAGCAAGAGATGTACCACCCACAACAAGGTAGAGGACAGGAGCAGCGTATGAACCGCCCGGAACAGGGCACTTTCGTGCGCACTCTTCACAAGGCGGTTCCTGTACTGACGGTGGTGTTCTGGATCGCTGCAGCCATATTGGTAGTGCTTTTGGCGTTGCCCTCGTTCGTTGGGAGCACCGGGGTGTGGTTGACTTTGCTAACCGGCATTTCAATGCTGGTTGTGGTGTCGAGCTCCGGGGCTCTTGCATGGGTGGAATTCAGGAGCAACCCCATGGAAGACGCCGAGCGCGGGGAGTGGACGAACAGGATGCTGTTCTATGGGCTCGTCTTTGCCATCACGTTCTTTGTGGCATTCCTATACTGGGTGAGCCTCTACTTTTCACTATAGGCTTCGCGGCCCTCGCGCGCATTTGTAGGTCGGCAACGGTCTGCGTACGAAAGACCGGGATACGGCCCCGGCCGAGTAGCCCCACGGGGTGGCGAGAATCCGAACCTGCCCGCGACGCACACCTGCGAGCCAGGGGCGGCAGGCCCGGCTGATGATGTGGCGCGGTACGCTGGATCCCAGCCGAAGAGATTGACGACATCGACTCCGTCTGGGAGCATGCAGGTTCGTGAGGGCGGTGTTGGGAAAAGGAGGCTAGTAGGAACACGTGGGTACGATAGACGGCTGGCTCGAAGGGTTCCTGCAAGGGCAGGTCGGTATCGGCGTCATCCTGCTCGTCAGCCTGCTGCTCGGCTTGCGGCACGCGAGCGATCCTGACCACCTCGCCGCCGTTACGACCCTGATCGCCTCCGAGGAGCAACGAAACCATGTACGCAAGGCCGGTCTTATGGGCTTTCTCTGGGGCCTCGGACACGGGACCACGCTCGTGCTCGTCGGCCTGCCGCTGGTTCTTTTGAACCAGTACCTGCCCGAAGTCGTCAGCCAGGTCGCCGAGGTTGCCATCGGCTGCATCATAATATTGCTCGCGGTGAGGCTTCTCGTCCGGTGGCAGCGCGGCCTCTACCACGTCCACGTCCACTCCCACGACGGCGGCGAGGTCCACCGCCACGTCCACTCCCATGCCCACGACGAGTCCCACGAACACGCCCACCGCGCCCCTTTGCGTACCCCGCTTTCGTCTTACGGGGTCGGGCTGGTGCATGGTATCGGTGGTTCGGGCGGGCTCACGCTCCTGCTGCTCTCGACTATCTCGGACAAGGTACAGGCGGCAGGAGCGCTCCTGCTCTTCGCGGCAGGTACCGTCGTCTCTATGGCACTCCTCTCGACCGCCTTCGGCCTCGTCATAGCCGGCGGTCCCATCACGCGCAACTTCGAGCGCATCGCCCCCGTGCTCGGCGTCCTGAGCATCGCATTCGGGGCGTGGTACGCGCTCGGGGCTCTGGGGCTTGTTGTCTATCCGTTCTAGCAACGCCTGTTGACAGCGGAAGCGGAGAACGAGTAGCATCGATCACAAGGACGGGCGTAGACTTCAGGACGAGGTGATAGTGGGGAACGTACCGATACTCGCTCCCGATGGGAAGGCTTTGATCGTGGCGATGGACCACGCTCGTACCTTCGGTGCCATCGAGGGATTGGAAGACCCTGGGGCCGTGATCGAAGCCTCCGTAGAAGGCGGAGCTGACGCCGTGATGACTACCTTCGGGGTGGCAAAACGCTACAGGGAGCAGCTCGCAGGCCGCATCCCCACCATCATCCGGCTGGACGGTGGCCCGAGCCTCTACCGCGAAGACTGGCTCGCCTACACCGAGTGGAGCCTTCTCCACTCGGTTGAAGACGCCCTCCTCCTCGGGGCCGACGGCGTCGTGCTGATGGCGTTTGTGGGCATACCCGTCGAACTTGAGACCTACCGCATTGTCGCCAGGGTAGCCGGTGAGTGCTTGCGCGCCAATTTGCCGCTCGTGGTCGAGGCTTTGCCATGCCCGAGCGAGCGCATCCCCGACCCCAAAGCACCTGACGCGATGGCCTCGGCCGCGCGCCTCGGCTTCGAGCATGGCGCGGACCTCATCAAGTCATACTACACGGAGGACTTCCGCAGGGTGACGGACAACTGCCCTGTGCCCGTCCTGGTCGCCGGCGGTCCCAGGATGGACACCGTCGAGGAGACGCTTCACGTCGTGCACGAAGCCACCGAAGCCGGCGCCGCAGGCGTCGTCTTCGGTCGAAACATCTGGCAGAGCGGCGATACGCGAGGCATGATCCAGGCCCTCAGGGGCATCATCCACGAAGGCCGCCCGGTTGCGGAGGTACTGGGCGAAGTCGTCTAGGGCAACATGCCCAACGCTTGTCCCGGCAACTAACGAGCTTCCTCCAGAGGCTGGAGATCCTGGCTTCC
>DASSJP010000490.1:0-4460 GCA_035691165.1 Rubrobacter sp. | reverse complement strand
TCGCCGAAGAGGACCACGGCAGGGCCGGAGGGATCTGATGCCCGTCGGCGAACAGCACTGGGAGATGCTCGAGAGGATCGGGGCCTACGCTGCGGGCGAGCTCGAAAGCGAGGAGGCCCGCGAGGTCGAGCAGTTGATCCTCGAGAGGCCCGACTACAGGCGCCTGGCCGAGTCCTACGCCAGGATGCTCGTCATGCTCACCACGTTAGGCAACGAGCCCGTCGAGGCGCCCGAGGCCGTGGTCGGCTACGCCATTAGAAGGGCCTACATCTCGGCCTTCCTGCGCGGCGCCGAGGACTTCATCGGCGCCCTCGGCCGTTCTTACCTGAACGCGTTCGTCTATTATTTGGGGCTCAGGCGGGAGAGCTACGGAGGAGGGACCTGATGCCACAGGCCACCAGCGACCTGGCGCGGACGCTGGGCGAGTTCGTACCGCACCTCGTTGGCGCCGCGGTGGTTCTCCTCGTGGCGCTCGTCGTTGCCGTGCTGCTTCAGCGTCTGACGACCCGTTTCCTCGGGAGCCTCGGCCTCGACGACCTCTTCGAGAGGACGGGCGCAGCGAACTCCCTCTGGCAGCTCGGGTACGAGGGAGGGCCGTCGCGCCTGATCGGCACCGTCCTTTTCTGGGGCATCATGCTTACCGGCGTGGCAGGCTCCCTCAGCGTCCTCGGGCTCTCCTCACTGCAGACCACCATGGACCAGATAGTCAACCTCTCGGGCCGCGCCCTCGTCGCGCTCGTGATCCTGATAGCAGGAATTATGAGCGCGGGGTGGCTGGCCGAGCTGGTCGCCCGCGAGGCTGAACGCGCCGAGCTTCGCGGCTCGAACGCCTTCCGCCGCATCGTCTTCATCACGATAGTCGTCATCGCGGCCCTGGTGGCCGCGGCCCAACTCGGCCTGGAGACCTACGTCGTGGTCCTCCTCGCCGTCGTCTTGCTTGCCACCATCGGCCTCGTCACGGCCCTCGCCCTGGGCCAGGGTCTTGCCCTCCTCTCGGGCAACATCGCCGCCGGTCGCTACGTCCAGGACGGAACCACAATAGGAGATGTGATCTCCGTGAACGGCATCGAGGGCACCGTCGAAGAGCTCGGGTACGCCTCTGTCAACCTCCGCTCCGAAGACGGGGACCTCTACCGCATCCCGAACCGCATCCTCATGGAGAACGTCGTCAGGAAGAAGGGCTAGTCAGCACGTACCGGCAGCGACGGCGCCCGTGGGCGACTTCACGCCTCGGAGGGTACCGGGATGTTACAACGTTAGACGCATGATGAGCACGACAGAAACTGAAAGCCGGCGCAGCCGGCGTGCAGACAAGCGAAGCCCGAAAGGCGTAGCGTGCTGACTGGCTGAAATGCTGCCGACCAAAGGGAGGCTCACATGAAGAGGTCCAAGAGCGCGGACCCGGCCCACGACGTCCTGGGGTACGAGCGGCAGCAGTTGGACGCCATCTTCCGCCCGGAGACGGTGGCCGTCATCGGGGCGACAGAGCGACCTGGGAGCGTCGGGCGTACGATCATGTGGAACCTCGTGAGCAGCCCGTTCGGCGGTACGGTATTCCCCGTGAACGCGCGCAGGCCCAACGTGCTCGGCATAAAGGCCTATCCATCCGTCTCAGAAGTACCTGCGAAGGTGGATCTCGCGATCATCGTCGCCCCTGCGCCGACGGTGCCAGGGATCATCCGCGAGTGCGTCGAGGCGGATGTTGAGGGCGCCATAATCATCTCGGCCGGTTTCAGGGAGACGGGACCCGAGGGGGCCACGCTGGAGCGGGAGGTGCTGGAGGAAGCCAGGCGGGGCAGGATGCGGATCATCGGTCCCAACTGCCTCGGTGTCATGAAGCCGCCGGCGGGCCTCAACGCCACCTTCGCGGGCGCTATCGCCCGCCCCGGAAACGTGGCTTTCCTCAGCCAGAGCGGGGCACTCCTTACGGCCATACTGGATCAGAGCTTCATGGAGAACGTCGGGTTCTCGGCGCTCGTCAGCGTCGGCTCCATGATGGACATTGGTTGGGGAGACCTGATCTACTACCTCGGCGACGACCCCGAGACGAAGAGCATCGTGATCTACATGGAGTCCGTCGGCGACGCCCGCTCGTTCCTCTCTGCGGCCCGCGAAGTAGCCATGACCAAGCCGATTATAGTGATCAAAGCCGGACGCACGGATGCGGCAGGCAAGGCCGCAGCTTCCCACACAGGCTCCCTGACGGGCTCGGACGAGGTGCTCGACGCCGCCTTCAGACGCAGCGGCGTGCTGCGCGTTGACGAGATCTCCGAGCTTTTCGGTATGGCCGAGGTACTTGGCAAGCAGCCGCGCCCGAGGGGACCACGCCTGACGATCCTGACGAACGCCGGAGGCCCAGCGGTACTTGCGACCGACGCCCTCATAGGCAACGGCGGCGAGCTCGCACAGATATCCCCCGAGACGATGGAAACCCTGAACGGGTTTCTCCCTGCCCCCTGGAGCCACGGCAACCCCGTGGACGTGCTCGGGGACGCTGACCCGGAACGCTATGCGAAGACACTCGAAACGGCGGCGGGCGACCCGCAGAGCGACGGGCTCCTCGTCGTCCTTACGCCGCAGGACATGACCGACCCGACGGCCACGGCGGAACGGCTGGTGCCTTACGCGAACAGCACCCGCAAGCCCGTGCTCGCGAGCTGGATGGGCGGACCCGCGGTCGCAGCGGGGGAGTCAATCCTGAACGGCGCGGGCATCCCTACCTTCGACTATCCTGACACGGCAGCCCGCGCGTTCACCAACATGTGGAAGTACACGTACAACCTGCGCAGCATCTACGAGACACCCGAGCCGGCAGAAGACGAAAGCGAGGACCGTGAAAGGGTAGAAGAGATAATAGCCGGCGTCCGAAACTCGGGACGCACCATCCTTACCGAGTTCGAGGCGAAGCAGGTACTCGCCGCCTACGATATCCCGACCGTACGGACGGAGGTGGCGCACAACCCGGACGAAGCCGTGGATCTTGCCGAAGATTTCGGCTACCCCGTCGTCCTCAAGCTCCACTCCGAGACCATCACCCACAAGACCGACGTCGGCGGCGTGCGCCTGAACCTGCGCAGCGCAGACGAGGTCAGGCGGGCCTACGAGGAGATGGAGTCATCCATAGGGAAGGACTTCGAAGGCACCGCAGTGCAGCCGATGGTCAGCCTCGACGGCTACGAGCTGATCGTCGGTAGCAGTCTGGACCCGCAGTTCGGTCCTGTTTTGCTCTTCGGGTCGGGCGGCTCCCTCGTCGAGGTGTACAGGGACCGCGCGCTCGCCCTCCCACCACTTACGACGACGCTCGCAAGGCGGATGATGGAGCGGACCCGCATCTTCGGAGCGCTCGGCGGCGTCAGGGGCAGGGCGCCGGTAGACGTTGGCTCGCTGGAGAAGCTGCTAGTGCGCTTCTCTCAGCTCGTCGTGGAGCAGCCATGGATCAAAGAGCTCGACATCAACCCGCTCCTGGCCTCGCCGGAGCGCCTGATAGCCCTCGACGCCCGCGTCGTATTGCACGACCCCGAAACGAGGGAGGAGGACCTCCCCCGCACCGCCATCCGTCCCTACCCGAAACAGTACGTCTTCCACGAAGAGTTGCGCGACGGCACACCGCTGACGATACGTCCGATCCGCCCGGAGGACGAGCTCCTGATGGTCAAGTTCCACGAGACGCTCTCAGAAACTAGCGTCTACATGCGCTACTTCCACATGATGAACCTCGACCAGCGCACGGCCCACAAGCGCCTGACCCGCATCTGCTTTATAGACTACGACCGCGAGATGGCGCTGGTCGCCGAGCAGACGGACCCTGAGACGGGTGAGCGTGAGATCATGGGCGTAGCCCGCATGAGCAGCCGGGGCGGCGCCCCTGGGGAGGCGGAGATCTCGGTCCTCATCAACGACCGCTTCCAGAGAAGGGGACTTGGGACCCTGCTTCTGAGCCGGCTCATCGAGTTGGGCCGCACCGAGGGCCTGTCGCGCATCACGGCGGAGATCCTCTTCGATAACTATCCCATGCAGCGCATCGCCCGGAAGCTCGGCTTCCACCTCCGCCGCGACACCGAAGAGATGGTCATGAAGGCGGAACTGGATCTGTACCAGATAGCGTAATGCAAAATGCAGAAGTCGATTCTTCTGCATTTTGCACTTATTAGCACGCTACGCCCTTCGGGCTTCGTTTTCGGTTTTTCGGTTTGTGTGTCTGTGGCGGATTCCTATCTATCGGAATCCATTATTTCGAGAAATGTGTAAGTAGGGACGAGGACTATTTGGTCCTCGTCCCTACTTCTTCTCTACCTGATGGTGAAACACCAGATCTTGTTGCCCGCGAGCGCTGTACCGTCGGCGTCCTTGACCCTGTTCTGACCGCCTACTATGACGACCCTGTAGGTCTCTCCCCGCTAGAGCGCGTCATTTATCTCCACTCCGGGTATGCCATCCCGCAAACGCGTGACTTCTCACTG
>DASSJP010000489.1:0-4177 GCA_035691165.1 Rubrobacter sp. | reverse complement strand
TCTCCCGAGCGAAGGCAACCCTGCGACCCCTGATGGAAAGGTCTCCCGTATGAACGACCTGAAGGAACTCTTGGACCGAGAGGCTCGTCGAGTTGACGAAGCTCCGGATGCGCTTGAGTCCGTGCTTCGCCGCCGCGACCGCAAGCGCCGGAACCAGCGCATCAGGGCTGGCGTCGTCGGGATGGCGCTCTTCGTGGCTGCCTTGTTGGTCGTCACGACCTTCGGGTTCCTCGGCCAGGCAACGGTGCCGTCCGGAGAAGGCACCACCGGACCGGCGGAGACCGGACCGGCGGTGACGGGGAATCCAGGTCATCCGTTCTCGGTGGACAACGGCTTCGTCGGCCTGCCGCCCGAAGGGGCCACGCTGAGCCACCCCGCCCGCGGAGAGGTCGTCGCGAGCGGAGATAGTTACCGATATCACGCTCGCGTCTACGCTGATGGACGGCTGATCTGGCAGTACGACGACAGCCTCTGGCTTGAGCGACGACTCACGCCTAAGGGCGTCGGCCTGGTGCGTTCTCAGCCGCAACTTCTCGAACGCTCCGGGCTCGTCATAGCGTTTGAGAGCCTGCCGGAGAGTGCCTGGGAGGACCCGCAGGCGAGGCAATACGCCGCTCCGCTGTACGGGGTCTGTACATCCAGAGAGGGCATCCGTCACTTGCCCCAGCGGGCTCTGAACTTGGTCGGCGATTACACGAACGCGGAGGCAGCCGAGCGTGGTGAGGTTGAGTTCTTCGGCGGGGGAAACGGGTCGACATGCCCCGAAGTGACGCTCGAGGAAGCTCGCGAACTCGACCGGATCCTCCGCGACAACGGCTACCGACGGACTGACCACTCAGGCGAGGGCGTCTGGTACGAATTTCGGGATCTGAACCCGTACATCGTTGTCATGGCTCTGCTGCCGGATGGGTCGCTGGCCCAGTCGGGCGGAGCGTGATTGCCGCTCCTCTTGCGAGGGTGAGTCGCCGGTGCCCCAACGTGGTCCCAACTCAGCCCAGGAACTCGAGCCGTCCCTGGCCGACCTCCATGATCGCGTGCAACGCGGCCGAGTCCTCCGCCGATAGCCCGAAGCCTTCGAGAGGATCGTCCAGGTACAGCCCCGTCGGCAAACCCGGCGTGATTATCGGTCAGGTGTCGACGCCGAAAGGTGAGTTCACGTTCGGTGGGCTTGTCGCGGCCACCGTTCAGAGCGTGGCTCTTGAGGTGGCAGTAGTTGCAAGATCGGGCCACCTACTGAGCCAATCCATGGTGTACACACTGGGCAGGCGCGTTCCGGGGCGGGCCTGACGCGGGACCGACTGGTCCCCCACTCGTACTAGGCTCCTCGCGTGGAGCGGGTGGGCCGGCAGCGCGCCCTTGTCCTGATCTTGGCGAGGAGCTTCGCCGCGCAGCTCGCGACGGCCGTGTTCCTGGTCGACGCGGAGGGCACCGTCATCTACTTCAATGAGGCGGCTGAGCGCCTGCTCGGGCAGCCATTCATCGAGGGGGCCGGGATGGCGCCCGAGGAGTGGTCGACGAGGTACCGACCCCGGGACTCCGAGGGCCACACCGTCCCACTCGAGTCTCTGCCCTTGGGGGTCACGATGCTGAAGCGCGAGTCGGCCCACGGGATCCTCACGATCTTGGGGGCCGACGGGGTGGACCGGCAGATCGAGGTTGCGGCCTTCCCGCTGCTCGCCCGCACGGAGGACTTCGTGGGCGCCATGGCGCTGTTCTGGGAGCGGCCGGAGGACCGGTAGGTGCGGGGAGGATCTGGGGCAGCCGCGGGTCCAATCCCGTCCATGTGCGGTGCTAGCGTCCGATCCCGTGGACCTGCAGCAACTCGAGCGCTGGCTTCGGGAGCGTCTCGATGCGCTCGGCCCCGCTCCCCGCGCTGAGCTGCTCCACGCCTCTTGCTCCCCGACGCGCTTCATAGTTCATTCATTACGTTGTTCGCCAGGACACTCAACCCGACGATGCCGATGACGACCGTGACGACGATCAAGCCGATTCCGAGCCTCAGCCCAATGGTGGCCGTTCGTCCTCCCGGCGCTCCTTCTCTTGCGAGCTTCCGCCCCCTCACGCCGAACACGATGGCGCCGATAGCCACGGCAAGGGAGGCGGAGAACAAGATCCAGAACCCCGTGACATCGGGATACTGCGGAATGGGACCGCTCCCCGCAAGGAAGCGTTCGAAGGCTGCATCATCTTGTCTATCCAGGATGAACCAAACCCCCCACGCAACGAGCTGGATCACGAAGGCCAGAATCCCGAGGACGAGCGAGGTCGTCGCGGGGCCGTTCGACGGATGCGTGTTCCGCTCCATGGGGAGTCCCCCCTTCACCCTTCCCTCGAAGTTCATTGGTTCAGAGTCGACCTTGCCTCCCCGGAACGGAAGGCGGATATCAGCTCATTCCCTTTGCCGTTCGTACCCAGGTCGTATGGGCAATCGCTGAGTTGCTGATCGACTGCGAGGAGGACCGGACGCTCCGAGCCATGCTGGTCGGCATGCTGCGAGAGATGGAGGGCAGGTAACGGCTGGCTCGGGAGGCCAATTTCCTACGCGGCCGACGCAGAACTACGTCGGTGCAGGATGCCCCTCACTCGGCCCAGCACCCCTAGAGTAGAGTCGGATTCCACTCGGAAGGGAGGGAGTGATGATGAAACGCGTGCTTCTCGTCGCACTGCTTTTGACGGCGCTGACATCTGCCAGCCCTGCACTTGCAGATCCGCCGCTTGATCAGAACCCGAACGCGGAGGTAGTCACCTTCCATTGCACCCGTGGAGCCGAAACGCAAGCCTTCGTGACAGTCAGCATTGCGCAAAGCGCCGCGATCGCCCTCCAGTTCATCGATGGGACCGGGGTGATCATGTTCGTCCACGTCGAGGTCAACGGCCAGGTGGTCTACGACCGACCAGGCCTAGCCGGCCAATCCGACCTTTGGACTTGTACCGAGGAGGGATTCACCTTCGTCGCCCAGATGCTCGTTACACCAAGGTGAACTGAGTCGGAACTGCGCGATCCTTCCTGGCCCGGGATCTCCTGATTGACTGCTATGAGGATCGGGTCCTTCGAGCCGTGCTGGTCGTGAGGGAGGCTGACCCGTAGTCCGCTAACGGCAGGCCTAGGATTCATCAGGGATGAAAGGACTCCTTCGGACGGCGTTGCCCTGTTTGGTGATCTTGGTCTCGATCCAGGCCTGTACCTCATCCGCAGCGGAAGACGAAGCACGCCCTCCCAGCTCAAACGCGGCGCCAGCGGGCGTGACGTTGGTCCTCGTTCTGACGCATGCATCCGGAGGTTGCTGCCGCGTCTTCACGGTCAACCCGGGCGAAGCTGACGCTACGGTCATCTGCACGCTAGAGGCGTTCGACCCATCGGGGCGACTCGTCTACTCCGGATTCATCCCGGGGTCACCTCCCGGGCACAGGCGACCCAGCGGCTTCAAAGCTCCGCCTGGCCGTCATGGGCATGGCGTCTTCCAACTCCCGATCGACCCCAATCACGATTCGTACACAGCCCCATGCCGACCCGCGGCCTGGCACGGCGGCACGCCCATATGACCCAATCACCCCCATTCGCGACTCGCACCTTCGGGCGTTTGCGCTGGTCAGAATGTGCCCCCGGCAGGAATCGAACCTGCGACTCGCGGTTTAGGAAACCGCTGCTCTCTCCACTGAGCTACGAGGGCCGAGTGCAATCTAGCAGCGGAAACGGCCCCGGCCGTTCGACTGGAGGCGTTCCGTTGCCGCCAAGTTGTCGCCATCACTCGCGGCACCTCCGGCCGCCGTCCCGGGGCGTCCCCGACGGCTCACCAAGACACTCGTCGCGGAGTAATCGGGAGGCACGGGGCTGGGCTGCCCCGCGTCGAGAGCGCTATGCGGTTCCCCGCTGCACCGCCCTCACGTACTCACGCGTGTGCTGCTCCCAAAGCCGGATCGATCGCAGGGTGAGCCTGTAGTTCTGGAGGTTGTGGTTCGTGTACGTCACCGCGGCGGGAAGGTTGTCGTTCGGATACATCACCGCGACGTCCTCCGGGTAGTTCGTGGAGACCCAGGCGGCGAACGGCTCCCACATCTGAGGTCCGACCTTCGCGGTCTCCAGATACCCCGACACCTCACGGATCGCCCCCCAACCTTGAGGGGTGTCATGGACGAGGACATCGATGTAGCTGCCGCTATACGGCCCCCGTCCGAC
>DASSJP010000488.1:0-6042 GCA_035691165.1 Rubrobacter sp. | reverse complement strand
TTGCTCGGCGATACGATCCCCGTCTCCGGCGGCGTTGACGTAACGTTCCGCGAACCTCTGGGCGTCGTCGCCCTGATCGTCCCCTGGAACTTCCCGCTCACCATAGCGAGCTGGAAGATGGCCCCGGCCCTGGCGGCTGGCAACACGCTCGTCCTCAAGCCAGCCGAGCTCACCCCGCTGACCGCCCTGGAGTTCGAGCGGATAGCGCTCGAAGCAGGCATCCCCGAGGGGGTCATCAACGTCGTCGTAGGCCCAGGCAGCAAGGTGGGGAAGCGGCTCGTCGAGCACCCTGACGTCGCGAAGGTCGCCTTCACGGGTTCTACGGAGGTCGGCAAGGGGATCATGGCCGGTGCCGCGGGCTCGATAAAGCGCGTCACCCTGGAGCTCGGCGGCAAGTCCGCGAACGTGGTCTTCGCCGACGCCGACCTGGAGAAGGCCGCCGCTTCGGCGCCCGTCGCCGTCTTCGGCAACGCCGGTCAGGACTGCTGCGCCCGCTCGCGCATCCTAGTCGAGAACAGCGTCTTCGACGAGTTCCTCTCGCTCATGCAGCCGGCGGTCGAAGGTTTCCGGGTCGGGGACCCGTTCGACGAAGAGACGGAGATGGGGCCCCTGATCTCCGCCGACCACCGCGAGAACGTCGCCGCATACGTCCCAGAAGACGCGCCCGTGGCTATAAAGGGCTCCGCGCCGGAGGGAAGCGGCTTCTGGTATCCGCCCACCGTTCTTGCCCCTGTCTCCAACGAAGACAAGGCTGCGAGGGAGGAGATCTTCGGCCCCGTCGTCGCGGTGATACCGTTCGATGACGAAGAAGACGCCATCAGGCAGGCCAACGACACGATCTACGGCCTCTCAGGTTCGATTTGGACCGAGAACGGCGCCCGCGCCCTGCGCGTGGCCCGCCGCATGGAGACCGGCGTCATCTCCATAAACTCGAACACCTCCGTCCGGGTCGCAACCCCGTTTGGCGGGATGAAGCAGTCGGGAGTCGGGCGCGAGCTAGGCCCGCACGCCCTCGACTACTACACCGAGATAAAGAACGTCTACATCTCCACGGAGGAGGATTAGAGATGCCGGGACGGCTCGAAGGGAAGGTCGCCGTGATAACCGGCGGCGCAGGCGGTATAGGACGTGAGACGGTCCTGCGCTTCGCCGCAGAGGATGCCCGCGTCTGCATAGCGGACCTCGCCGACGAACCTGGCAACGAGGTCGCCAGCGAGGTTGACGGCCTCTACGTCCACGCCGACGTCACCGACCCTGACGACGTGCAGCGGATGTACCGCGAGACGGCGGAGCGCTTCGGCGGCATAGACGTGCTCTTCAACAACGCTGGCATCTCACCGCCCGACGACGACTCCATCCTCGACACAGAACTCGATGCCTGGCAGCGCGTGCAGGACGTCAACCTGAAATCTGTCTTCCTGTGCTGCAAGTACGGCATCCCGCACCTGCTGGAGCGGGGCGGGGGTTCGATCATCAACACGGCCTCCTTCGTTGCCATGATGGGAGCGGCGACATCCCAGATCTCTTACACAGCTTCAAAAGGAGGCGTGCTCGCCCTCAGCCGCGAGCTGGGAGTCGAGTTCGCCAGGCAGGGGATACGCGTCAACGCGCTCTGCCCGGGACCCGTGAACACGCCGTTATTGCAGGAACTCTTCTCCAAAGACCCGGAGAAAGCGGAGCGCAGGCTCGTTCATCTGCCGATGGGCCGGTTCGCGGAGGCGACGGAGATCGCCAACGCCGTCCTCTTCCTCGCCTCGGATGACGCCTCCTACGTCAACGCCTCCACCTTCCTGGTTGACGGCGGTCTCTCGGGGGCATATGTTACCCCTGAGTAGGAGGTGGTCGGCATGAAAAGCGGTCTATCCAGCAGCATACTCGACGCCATAGGGAACACGCCGATGCTCGAGGTCGAGGGCATCTACTGCAAGCTGGAGTACCTGAACCCTTCAGGGTCCATCAAGGCTCGCATCGCCAAGTACATGATCGAACGCGCCGAAGACGAGGGACTTCTGCAAAGGGGCGATACCATCGTCGAGGCCACGTCGGGCAACACCGGCAACGCCCTCTCGATGGTCGCAGCGGTCAAGGGGTATCGCATGCTCGTAGTGATGCCAGAGGGGATGAGCGGCGAGCGGGTCGCCATCAGCCGGGCTTTCGGGGCAGAAGTGATGGAGATCGGGCACTTCCACGTCAACGAGGCCCTCGAAAAAGCGAAGGAACTGGGGCGCGAGCCTGGCTACTTCTGTCCCTCGCAGTTCGAGAGTGAGTGGAACGTGGAGGAGAACAGGATCTGGCTCGGACCCGAGATCCTGAACCAGTTGCCTGATGGCGTCGTGCCAGATGCGATGGTGATGGGCGTAGGGACCGGAGGGACCCTCATAGGGGTTGGTCAGGCGTTCAGGGAAGTGAACCCGAACGTCAAGCTCTTCGCGATGGAGCCCTCGGAGTCATCGACGATTTTGTGCGGTGAGGTAGGAGACCACCTGATCGAGGGCATCGCCGACGGCTTCGTCCCGGGCATCTTCGAGCGCCACCAGCAGCTCGTCGATACCACCCTTGCCGTCGACTCCGAAGAGGCCGTCGAGACCATGCGCCACCTCGCGCGCCAGTACGGTCTCTTCGTCGGCCCTTCCAGCGGTGCCAACCTCATCGCCGCGAAAAAGGTAAGGGAAGCCTATCCCGAGCTCGAAACCGTCGTCACCCTCTTCTGCGACGAGGGCGAGAAGTATATAAGCGAGCACTTCGCCGACGGCGTGCGGATCACCTCAGAGACCTACACCTGAGCCATATAGTCCCCAGGCGCACACGTTCGGAAAGGACACTTTGGGCGGATGGGAAATTTCCGTGATTGGGTTGCTGCTAAATCAGCAACAAACGACGATTGCTAAACGATGTATGCGGCTTCGCGAGTCGCGCGCCGGCACTTATGCTAACTTTACCTTGCTCGATGAGGGCCGCGGGAGAGAGTCGTCTGAGGGATGGGGGAGACCTCGTGGCGGCCGCCGAAGGTGAAAGGTTCGTGGAGCCACGGACCGAATCTCTCAGGCAGAAGGACCGCGTGCCGGAGGGCGTCCTGGAGAGTTCGGTCCAGCGTCGCTGGATCGGCGCCGACGGGGTAACACTCTCAGGTTTGGGACAGGGCGGAAATAGCAACGCTCACCCGACAAGGGGGTATAGCCGCGTGGCGCGATTCACACCGCACACAGAGGCCGATATACAGGAAATGCTGGAGGCAATCGGGGTCGACACTTTGGACGACCTCTTCGCCGACGTCGAACCGAAGTACGAGGGAGCGCTCGACCTTCCACCAGCCCTCTCTGAGTACGAGGCGCTCAGGGAGGTCGATACGCTGTCGAAAGACAACGTATCGGGGTTCCCGATCTTCCTCGGAGCCGGAGCCTACGACAGGATAGTACCTTCGGCAGTTGGCACCATCATCTCGCGCGGCGAGTTCCTGACCTGCTACACGCCGTACCAGCCTGAGATCAGCCAGGGTACCCTCCAGTCGATCTTCGAGTTCCAGTCCATGATCTCCGAGCTGACCGGACAGGAGATCTCCAACGCCTCTGTATACGACGGCGCGAACGCCGTCGTTGAAGCCGCCCTCATGACGGCGAGGCTGACGAAACGAGATCCCAAAGTCGCCGTTTCCGCTGGCCTGAACCCCCGCTACCGCGAGGTCATAGAGACCTACCGCGTCGAAGTAGTGGACCTGCCGTTCGAGGACGGGACCACGGATTTCTCCGACCTCCCTGACGACGTCTCCGGCGTCTTCGTGCAGAGTCCGAACTTCTTCGGGGTCGTCGAGGACATCGAGTCGGCGTCGGAGGCGGCGCACGGCGTGGAAGCTCTCTGTGTCGCGGTGTGCGACCCGATCTCTCTCTCCGTCCTCGAAGCTCCTGGAAACCTGGGTGCCGATGTGGCCGTTGGAGAGGCCCAGCCGCTCGGGATGCCGCTCATCTTCGGCGGCCCTTACGCCGGCTACATGGCGACGAAGGAGGAGTTCGTCCGCCAGCTCCCGGGACGCATCGCGGGAGAGACGGTGGACAAGGACGGCAAGCTCGCCTACGTCCTCACACTGCGGGGCCGCGAGCAGGACATCCGCCGCGCCAAAGCGAACTCCAACATCTGCACCAACCAGGCGCTAACGGCCCTTGCCGCAACCGTCTACACGGCCCTCATGGGTCCTGAAGGACTGCGCGAGGTGGCCGAGCTCTCCGTCTCGAAGGCTCATTATCTGGCAGAGAAGCTGCAAGACGTTGGCCTGAAGCTCCGCTTTCCTGAAGCGCCGTTCCTGTGGGAGTTCGCCGTCGAGTTCGGCGAAGCAGGGGACGTGGCGAAGGTGAACGAGGCTTTGCTGGAGGCCGGGATCGTGGGAGGGTTGGATCTCGAGGATGGTGCAATGCTCGTCGCCGTGACGGAGAAACGCACAAGAGAAGAGCTCGACGCCTTCGTGGAGGTGGTTTCGAATGCCCTTTAACCTGATCCGGGACAAAGGCCGCGAGGGCCGCAGAGGCTACACACTCCCGAAGCCGGACGTGGAGACGAAGAAACTGGAGAAGATACTGCCGAAGGCTGCGCTGCGCAAGGAGAAGCCTCGCCTCGCCGAGGTTGACGAGCCGACCGTCATCCGCCATTACACCAACCTCTCGCGCGAGAACGAGGGTATCGATACGACCTTCTACCCTCTCGGCTCCTGCACGATGAAGCACAACCCCCGCGCCAACGAGGCCGCTGCGGTAGTCCCAGGTTTCGCCGGACTCCATCCGCTACAGCCGGAGGCGCAGTCCCAGGGCGCACTCCGCATCATGCACGAGCTACAGGGCTTCCTCTCCGAAGTCTCGGGGCTGCCTTACGTCTCGTTGCAGCCTCTCGCTGGGGCTCAGGGGGAGCTGACGAGCGTCCTGATGGTCAAGAAGTTCTTCGAGGATTCCGGTGACGACGGGCGGACCACGGTTCTAGTGCCTTCGACGGCGCACGGTACGAACCCGGCCACAGCCTCGATGGCGGGGTTCAAGTCCAAGGAGATCGGGCTCGACCAGCACGGTTGCGTGGACGTGGACGAGCTACGGGAGATGGTGGACGAGACGACCGCGGCGCTCATGATCACCAACCCCAACACATGCGGCGTCTACGAGCGGAACATGGCGGAGATCGCCGAGGTACTGCACGAGGCCGGCGCCTTCCTCTACATGGACGGCGCGAACATGAACGCGAACATGGGCCGCATGCGTCCCGCAGAAGCCGACGTTGACATCATGCACTTCAATCTTCACAAGACCTTCTCGACCCCCCATGGCGGAGGTGGACCCGGCTGCGGTGCCATCGCCTGCACCGACGACCTCGCGCCCTTCCTCCCCGATCCTATCGTTGAGAAGGAAGACGACGCATACCACTTCGCCCGTCCCGAGAAGAGCGTCGGCCGCGTGGCCGCCTTCCACGGCAACTTCGGCCAGATGTTAAGGGCATGGAACTACATCAGGATGCACGGTCCCGACCTGAAGGACGTGACGGACATGGCTGTCCTGAACGCCAACTACGTGCGGGCGCAACTCGGCGGCACCTACCGCATCCCATACGACGAGCTGTGCAAGCACGAGGTCGTCGTGCAACCTCCACAGGGCAAGAAAGCCCTCGACATCGCCAAGGGGCTCATCGACTATGGTTACCATCCGCCCACGATCTACTTCCCCCTCGTCGTCAAGGAGGCGATGCTGATAGAGCCGACCGAGACGGAGTCGAAAGAGACCCTCGACGACTTTATCGGGACGATGCTCGAACTGGCAGAGTCGAGCCAGGAAGACCTCGAAGAGGCCCCGACGCACGCCCCGACGCGCCGCCTCGACGAGACCCGCGCAGCCCGGCAACTCAAGGCCAGGTGGTAGCGGTGGCGGAACTCAGGCGCACCCCGCTCCACGACGAGCACAAGAAACTCGGGGCGCGGCTCGTTGACTTCGCGGGCTACGAGATGCCCGTACAGTACTCGGGCATAAGGGCGGAGCACGAAGCCGTGCGCTCCCACGCAGGCCTCTTCGACGTATC
>DASSJP010000487.1:0-3779 GCA_035691165.1 Rubrobacter sp. | reverse complement strand
CCGTAGAGGACCATCTCCTCCTCCTCGACGGGCACCCTGAGGTCCTCGGGCTGTATGTCGTATGAGCTCTTGTGGAGCAGAGGGAGGAGGTCGGGGCTTATGGCGCGACGCAGTACCTCCCTGATGGAGTCCGTACCGACCACGCTCTGGATGTTCAGGCGCCTTGCCACGTCGGCTGCGAGCGTGCTAGTCCCTACACCCGTCGCACCGCCGATCAAGACGACTATCGGCTCGGTCGATTCCCTGAGGACGCGCCACTTGTCGAGCCTTCCCACGACGAGGGCGTCCTTCATGATCAGCTTGTCCCTGACGCGGGCAAGCACCTCCTCTTCTTCGACCGTGAAGCGCTGCTCGGCCAGGAGCTCGGCGCGCACCTCGCTCGCTATCTGGTGCGCCAGCTCGGCGCGCGCGCCGGCCTGCGCGAGCGTCTGCGCCAGAATTCCCCGGGAGAACGGTGTCTCCCTGCCCCCTTTGACAATCGTGATCTCCCGCTCGTCCATTGCACCCTCCTAGAGCGCCGACGAAGATTAGTCGCCGAGGATGCGGAGGCCCCCGTACTTCCTCCCCCGCCGCTTCCTGATGCGGTTGAAGAAGAATAACAGAAACCCGACAAATACAACCGGCAGGAAGGGCACAAAGAGCCCGACCACGCCACCCACCACAGCCACCACGTCCTCGATGCCACTCAAGAAAGCCGTCGAGACGCCGGCGGAAGACGTCCTTGGCGAAGGACGCATCATCACCTTGAGCACGGCAACTATGGCGGCAATCCCAGCACCGGCGACGAGGCCTGGCGCGGCGCCGGCGTCCACCAGTGACCCAGGCTCGTACATCGTCTCGAACAGGGCCGCGCCCGCTGCGATCCTTACCGGGATCATCGCGTAGCTGAAGCCCGGGTCAAGAGCCCCGACCTTGTCGAGCAGGATCTCCAGGACAGCCAGCGCCCCGAGGACCCCCACTACGCCCCATCCGCTCTGCAGACCGAGGATTTCCGGCGGTACCATGAACCCGAGCTGGGCGAACAGAGCGTACAGCGCGAGCGGCACGAATGCCCTCACCCCCGCGATGGAGGCGAGACCAACACCTATACCTGCCCAGATAAGAGTCTCCATGCCCGACATTATAACGCGGGCCGGGTTGATCCGGGGGAGACGCCAGGCTTGTTCCCTGCCTCCACCGGGCGCGAGATCCCTCGTCTTACATGACAGAGGAACGCAGTCTAATCAGCAGGCCTCTCTGAGCTATACTTGCCGGACTCAAATGTAACTCTGTGAGTTCGGAGGATCCGTGCCTGAGACCGTGACGATGGACAAGATAGTGGCCTTCTGCAAGCGCCGCGGCTTCGTGTACCAGAGCTCGGAGATCTACGGCGGCATCCGCTCCTCCTACGATTACGGTCCCTTGGGCGTGGAGATGAAGAGGAACATCAAGGAGGAATGGTGGCGCCGCATGGTCCACATGCGCGAGGACATGGTCGGACTCGACTCGGCGATCATCATGCACCCGAAGGTGTGGGAAGCCTCGGGACATACCTCCACCTTCAACGACATGCTCGTCGAGAGCCGCACGAGCAAGCGCCGCTACAGGGCCGACCACCTGATCGAGGCCGCCACCGGCATTGACGCCGAGGGGTTGAGTCCCGAAGAACTAACGAAGATCATCCAGGAGGACGACCGGGTCAAGGACCCCGTTGACGGAGGCCGCGACTTCGCGCCCGTCAGGCCATTCAACCTGATGTTCGAGACTTACATGGGGCCGGTCAAGACCCCTGAGAACCTGGCGTATCTGCGCCCGGAGACGGCGCAGGGGATCTTCGTGAACTTCAAGAACGTGCTCCAGACGAGCAGGGTCAAGGTTCCTTTCGGGATCGCACAGCAGGGCAAGTCTTTCAGGAATGAGATCACACCAGGCAACTTCATCTTCCGCACCCGCGAGTTCGAGCAGATGGAGATGGAGTTCTTCGTGGAGCCTGGCACGGACGAGGAGTGGCACGAGTACTGGATCGAAGAACGCTGGAACTGGTACACGTCGCTCGGCCTGAAGGAAGAGAACCTCCGCCGCTACGAGCATCCGAAGGAGAAGCTCTCCCACTACTCCAAGCGTACGGTTGACCTCGAGTACAACTACGCCTCCGTCGGCTGGTCCGAGCTCGAAGGGATAGCCAACCGCACCGACTTCGACCTCAAGCAGCACGCCAAGTTCTCGGGCGAGAACCTCGAGTACTTCGACCAGGCCACGGGCGAGCGCTACGTCCCCTACGTCATAGAACCGGCGGTTGGACCGGACAGGATCATGCTCGCCTTCCTCGTAGACGCCTTCACGGAGGAAGAGGTAAACGGCGAGGCAAGGACCGTTCTCAAACTTCATCCCCGCATAGCCCCGACGAAGGCCGCCGTCTTCCCTCTCAGTAAGAAAGAGCCCGTCTCGACTATAGCCCGCGAGCTCTACGACGATCTCAAAGGCGACTACCGCCTCTTCTACGACGACTCAGGATCGATCGGGCGCCGCTACAGGCGCCAGGACGAGGCGGGCACGCCCTTCTGTGTCACGGTGGACTTCGACACCATCGAGGACAAGAAAGTAACCATCCGTGATAGGGATACCCTGGAGCAGGAGCGCGTACCCCTCGCGGCGGTTAGGGACAGGCTGAAGGCCCTGATCTCGGGCTAGATACAGCGTTGCTGGACCCTGGCAGCGAGGACCATCCCACTGGGCGTAACGACCCTCCGGAGTTCCGGCAATACTCTCTTGTCTGCGATGGCAACTTGTTCATAAGCTCGGGCATCCTCGTCTTTCGAACATGCGCTCCAGACAGCCGCCCTTTGGGCAAGAAGCCTTACATAGATGCACGGGACGTAGCGGGGTGGCATCATGGCGGTGTCTAAATGACGGTCCGCGAAGGGAAGCGGGGCAAGGAGGAGAACGGTGTCGGCACAACAGGACAAAGCCATCCAGGACATGGACCACGAAGAGATGTTGGCTGCGCTGCCCAGGCTACGCGAAGAGGCCATCAAGGCCGAGGCGAGGCTTCACGAGGCTGCTGAAAGGCTGGCCGCAACCGCCGAGGTTCCAACCTACGTCGAGGTCCACGGAGATTACCTGGTGGTCGATGTCAGGGGTGTAGAAAAGGCGATGAAGCTTCTGACCCGTCTGCGCATACCTATGGAGCACGTGCGGGGTGCGGAAATTGATCCAACGATCGAGCATACATTGTGGAGAGGGTGGCGCATACCCGGCGTCCACCTGCCTGGGGTCAGGTTCTACGACGTGCATGGCCACAAAGACAAGACCATTGTGATCCACCTCAAAGACGAAACGTACGACCGCATGATCGTGGAGGTCCCAGACCCGGACGAGGTAGTCACGAAGATAAACGATGCGGTAGGCACTCCGTCCGGCTCCTGACTGATCGAGGGCCGGAGCCTCGCACTTCGCTCATTCCCAGCGCCCGAGAAAGCCCCTCTTTGAGGCTGCTTGTGATGTCCGAAGGTCCCCTACGAGGGGGCAAACGGGACGATAGAGTGCTTATCTGCCGCTATTAGAACCATTACAGGTCCATCGAGCTCTTTCGCCAAGCAGTTCCTGAGGAACCGGTCATACCAATTGACTGCCTCGCCGGCGCGGAGCCCCTATGACCATACGATCCCTCGTGGCCATAGAAGCTCCCGGTCTATTTATCTCGTGTGCAAGCCGGTCTGTCAGTCCTCCGGTATCTCGTCGTAGACCATCTTGAGGTCCATCCCCTGTGCGCGGCGGATGAGGCGGAAGGCCACGTACAG
>DASSJP010000486.1:0-3475 GCA_035691165.1 Rubrobacter sp. | reverse complement strand
GTTCCAAGGCTTGCCCATAGCGGCGTCTTCTGGCAGGCCGATCACGTAGGCCAGGCTCTGCTCGTCCTTGGTGTCCACAGGGGCCGTCAGATACATGATAGGAGTTACCGACTCGACCCCAGGCACGTCTCTTACCTCGTCTGTCACCGAGGCGGGTATCCAGGAGGAGACCATGTGCAAATTCCTGACGCCCGACTGGGCAACCCACACATCCGCACCCGAGTTGTCTATGTAGGCCGTCAGGCGCTTCTCCGCGCCGGTCATGATAGCGTCGAGCGCGAGTATGAGCATCAGTGCCAGGGCTACTCCGCCCACGGACATGGCAAGTCGCACCTTGCTCTGGAAGAGGTTGCGGTAGGCCAGTCGCAACATATACCTAGCTACCTCCTGAAGACCTCGGCCGGGGCGAGCTTCGCTATGGTACGCACAGGCAGAATAGCCCCGAGCAGCGCCATGATTAGACCCATCAAGAGCGCCCACCCCGCTGCTTGCACTTCGATGGCCACCAGAAACTCTGGCCGCAGGGCCGCGATGATCAAGGACGCGACGTAGGCGAGCCCCACGCCCGAGGCCGAGCCAAGTCCCGCGGCGATGATGGCCTGGGTTGTCACCACCCGGTAGAGCATCCGGTTGCGGGCCCCCACTGCCTTGAGGACCCCGTACTCTTTCTGCCGCTCTACTGTGGCCGTGTAGATAACCAACCCCACCACAAGTGCTCCCACGAGGAGGGAGATCCCCACCATCAGCCGCAAAGGGCCTCCGAAGGCACGGGCGAAGAGCTCCTCATCGTTGTTCCCCATAGCGCTCTTGAGCAGCGCGTCTGTGCCAGGCACATCGCTCAGGCGCCCGCGCAGCGCCGAAGGTGAAACTCCTTTTTCTGGGGTAACAAGCAGCAGGCTCGTGGCTCCTGGGGCGCCCATCAACTCCTCTGCGGCGTCCTTGCGCACGAACATGAGGCCCGCTGCCCACATGGAGGTGCCCTCGGAGATCCCCACCACCGTGAAATCCTTCTCCCCTACAGAGAGCTCGTCGCCGACTGCGACGTCATGGGCCTTGGCCAGGGCGCGGTCGACCACCACCTCGTCGTCGGCCCTAACACCGCGCCCCTTGGAGAGTTCCCAGGGTCCACCGCCAACCCTGGGTTCGTAGCCCACGAGCTGGGCTCCCTGCTTTTCACCGTGCAGCTCGAAGATGACGAACTGGGTTGCGATACCGAGTGTCCGAGATACCCCATCCGTCTCGCGAACGGATTTGACGGTGCCAGGTGGGAGGACGGAGCTTGCCGCGAAGAAGTTCTTGATGCCTTCCTGAACCACAACCACGGAGCCTGGGGAATTGTCCAGGTAGGCCGTGGCCTGCTTGTAGACGCCGCTCAAGAAACCGCCCAAGACGAGGATGAGCATCACCGACAGCGCCACCCCGACCGCGCTCAGGAGCAGGCGCACCTTGTTCTGGAACAGGTTGCGGCGGGCAAGCGACACCTCGTGCTCCTCCTCTTTGCGCTGTCACCTACCAACGATTATAGGTAGCGTTCCTGAAGCTTAGCTGAGACGGGGATGATGGGTCACTGAATCTAGGCGACGACCAGGGTGAGCAGACCCACCGCGACGGCTACCGGCGCGGTGGCCGGCTTTAGCGAAGCGCGCTGGTGAAGCTGCCAGCGCGCCATCTTGCGATAGAGGGGTGGGCTGCCCAGCGCAGGATGCCGACGAGCGGCACGACGAAGGCGAGGCGCGTCCAGAAGCGCGGGCCGGCCCGCGTCGAATCGCTGCGAACTGCGCGCACAGTGCTCGCTCCTTTCTTCACGTCGGAATAACAGAGCTTGCTCCTCCTCAGCGCAGGCTCGGCTCTCCGGCCCGCAGGCCGGCGCTCTCGATTGCTGCGATGAGCCCGACCTGATCCGTGATGGCAGGGTCGTACTCGACGTAGGCCATCTCCGTCAGCGGGTTCACGTACGCCCGCTTCACCCCCGGGACCTTGGCAAGCGAACGCTCGGCTGTCAGCGCTCCCCCTCCCCCACACGCCAACCCGAAGATCGGCACGGTGGCGCGCCTGAAGTCGGCGCTTCGCTTCTGTGCCTTCGTGTCCACGATCACCCTCTCAGGCTGACCATGCCCCAAGGCTTGCCGCCGCTGTACCCCTCGGTTCATCGCAGGTGCCCCGAACGCGGGAGGCCGTACTGCGGCCACATCGGCGTGGAGGAAACTACGGGCAAAGCCCCACGCCAGCCCCGACCGCCAGCCACTTCCGAGCGCCACGGCGGCCGCAGCCAGCGTGGCCACACCGGCTCGTCCGGGTCGCGCGGCTGCTCGAGGACGATGATCCGCCGGGCGGTGTAATCCCAATTGACCCGAGGGAGAAGTATCCCAGGTTCTTTCTCGAGGTCGGCCCTGAGACGCTCGAGGTTCTGCCCCTCCCGGACGTAGTCCAGCTCGCATCGAAGGGAATAGGCGAACTCGTCCACCAGTCCCTCCAGATCGCTGCCCAAAGGTGTGTGGTCCTCCGCTTCTCTCGCCAGCTCCTGAAGCACCGCGAGGTCGTGCTCTATCTCGGTAGCGACGAGCGGCCGCTGTACTTTCACGACGGCCCCCTCCCCGCCTAGTAGGAGTCGCGCTGCGTGCACCTGGCCGATCGATCCTGTGGCCAGCGGCACCTCGCCGAAAGACGCGAATATATTCTCGAGCCGATCCCCGAGCTCCGACTCGATTACGGCTACGATCAGGGCGTAGGGCACCGGAGCGGCGGAGTCCTCGAGCCTGGAGAGCTCGGCGGTGTACTCGGGCGGAAGCAGACCCGGGCGGGTGCTAAGAAACTGCCCGAGCCTTATAAAGGTGGGGCCTAGCCGTTCGAGGACCGCGCGCAACTCGGTGGGCCGTGCCAGGGGCGCGCGCTTCCTCTGCGGATCGGACCGCGGTGAGACCTGCAGCCGCGGGTCGGCAAGGAGCCAGCTTGACCTGATTCGGCTAAGAGCGGAGGCGATCTCACGGTAACGATCTAGCTCCTGCGTGCCATGCTCCGGCTTCACCGCGGCACCCTCATCGTTTTCCTTCGCGTTCTCTCATGCGAAAAGCATCACATGTCTGGCTGAGGCTAAGCTGAGGGGAGGCTGAGCGTTGGCTTACGGCCTGATAAGCGGGAGCCGCACACGGACGGTGGTGCCACCTCCAGGCTTGCTCTCGATGTCTATGTGGCCGCCGTGGGCCTCGGCGATCCAACGCGCGATCGGTAGCCCGAGACCAGTCCCACCAGGGTCGCGGGTGCGGGCCGGGTCGGCCCGATAGAAACGCTCGAAGACGTGTGAGAGGTCCTCCGGTGTGATGCCGACCCCGTCGTCGTGCACGAGGACCTCCGCGCTGCCGTCCCGGCGGCATAGCTTCAGGGTTACCTGCTCCCCTGGAAGCGTGTACTTGATGGCGTTGTCGAGCAGTATCAAGAACAGCTCCTCGAGACGGTCAGGATCTCCCTCGATTAGCGA
>DASSJP010000485.1:0-2273 GCA_035691165.1 Rubrobacter sp. | reverse complement strand
TTTCCGAGGGTAAGGTGATCGAGATCTGGAACCACCGCGACGATCTGGGGTTGAGAGAGCAGCTAGGGGCACCGATCTATGCGGGTAGCAGTGGCTAGGAGCTTGCTCTCCAGTGGTTATTCAGCGGAGTGCGTGGAAGGTTTATTCTCCGAACTTCGCCTCGACGGAGTTCTAGGAACATCCGACTTGTTTAAATCTGCTCAGGAGCCTGGTGGTCTCTAGAGCCGCTAAGCTTCTAGGGTACCGGTTTCAGGGATCGCTCGCGAACTTCCTGTCACCCGCACAAGGCGGGTTGGCTCGTTCTCGGCTTGCGTCCCGCCGGTGCCCGCGGCGGACGGAGTGGCTCGAAAGAGGTGTGGGAGCAAAACCCGAAGTCGGAATGCCCTTCGCGCACGCCGATGGCATAGAAAAAGTCCGACCGAAACGGAGGTGCGTGCGCTCATGAAGGTGCTCATCGGGGTGGATCCCCACAAGGTGTCCTTAGCCGTAGCGGCGATTGACGAAGCCACTGGCGAGCTCCTAGAGTGTGCCGCCTTCCCGCAGAACCGCGCCGGCCTGAGGTCCCTCGAGCGCTGGGCGAGAAGGTTCCCCGAGCGTCGTTGGGCCGTAGAGAATGCCGGAGGCCTCGGTCGTCATCTGGCGGTGAGGTTGGCTGGCTCGGGCGAGTCGGTGGTGGACGTGCCGCCCAAGCTTTCGGCACGGGTGCGGATGCTCTCGAGCGGCAACGCCCGCAAGAACGACGGAGTCGATGCCCTGGCCACCGCGCTTGCCGCCTCGCGCAACGGAAGGCTGGCGGCGGTAGACCCTGAGGCCGCCTCGGAGGCGATGCGCCTGCTCTCCGAGAGGCGCGAGGACCTGGTTGCAGAGCGCACCAGGGCGCTGAACCGCCTGCACGCGCTCCTTAGGGATCTCCTCCCTGGCGGGGTGGCCAGATCGCTCTCGGCCGAGCGGGCAGCGCGCATCCTGAGAGGCATACGCCCCAAGGGTGCTTCCGCCCGCCTGCGCCGGCGGCTGGCTTCGGAAGTATTGCGCGACGTCCGTACGCTAGACAGGAAGGTCGCGGACCTGAGTGGGCGCATCGAAGCCGAGGTGGAAGCCTCCGGCACCACTCTCACCCAGATCTTCGGCGTGGGTCCCATCCTGGCCGCCAGGATCATGGGCACGGTAGGCGACGTGACACGCTTCCCGACCAAAGCCCACTTCGCCTCCTACTCGGGCACGGCGCCGCTGGAGGCCTCAAGCGGAGAGGTGGTGCGCCACAGGCTCTCGCTGGCGGGCAATCGCAAGCTCAACTACGCCCTGCACATGGTCGCCGTGTGCCAGGCCAGGTCGGACGATCAAGGGGGAGCCTACTACCGCAAGAAGATGGCGGAGGGCAAGTCCCGCAAGGAGGCTCTGCGATGCCTCAAGAGGCGCATCTCCGACGCCGTCTTCAGGAGCCTAATGGCAGATTCCCAGGTGCTCTCACGCAGCGCAGCTTGACAAAGAGGAGCCGAGAATGGGTGAACGACGAAGTTCGTCGGGTGAGCTCTCCATCTAGCTCGCAGCTAGGACTCGAACCTCGACTTTGGACAAGGGAAGCAGCTCGGGGTGCTTGACCGCAGGGAGCAGCGGTGGCGATAACGCGTGCTTTCCGAGCAAGAGTCGGCCACGGGTGAGATCCCGCGCGCTTCGCTGCTTCCCACCCGACCTTGAGGACCCAGGGAGGCACGCGTTGTCGGATGGGTCAGTCTCGCAAACCAGCGTATGCGGAACGAGTGATGGCAGGCATCGCTGCAAAATCAGAGAAGGACGTGCCCAGGCGCAAACGACCTTGACCCGCAGGCCGGTCACAATTCACGTCAACTTGCCGCGTGCGCGTCCATTGGCTTTGACAAAACGTTAAGCCTCGGAACCCTGCACTTCCGTGTCTAGCGGACGAAAGGCTACCAGCACCGCCGAATCCGCGAAGGCCCGCCGGCTCGCCGCCGAGCGGGTGACCGGGTAGCCGAAGGCGCGTTCCAGAACCCTTGCCGCCAGCGGGTGGCGGATCGCGTACTCGGTGATCATCGCGTACGCTTCTTCCGCGGTGAGGAACCGCGGCGCCGGGGGGTAGCGTTCGCCTGCGGTCTCGACCTCCAGGGGCGGACTAGCCTCGATATTGCGGTACCAGTCCGCATTCCTGCCCCAGGCCGAGAGGACTACGCTCTCCCGGGAGTGCGGGTCGTGGTGCAGCACCTCCAGCGGGGTCCGCCTGATGAGCCCGCTCTTGCGCCCGCGGTGGGTCAGTAGCA
>DASSJP010000484.1:0-2189 GCA_035691165.1 Rubrobacter sp. | reverse complement strand
CGCTGGGTGTCCGGTACTGGGCTTGCTCGGCCTTGCGCAGGGCATCCAGCGCTTCATCGACGGTCAAGAGAACTGTCGTTTCGAACGAGCCAGGCGCACCGCCGCCACTAATCGCCAGCGCAACCGCGGCCGTGGACACATTTTCGGGCCTCCCATAGGTTGTAGTCGTCGTGTGTGCCGAAGGGGTACCAGAAAACCCATGGAGCCTCCCACCTACTGGCTCGATGTACGACTGAGCGGTCTTTCGGTGGACCTCTGGGTTGTCGATCAGCCTCGTCCAAGTCTCAGGCGTGTAGCTGAACCTCGATGAATAGAGCGCCATCGTCCCTCCTTCTCGTTTGCCATCCCGCGCGGGTCGGCGTTAGGCATCGAGGCATGACCTGCCCGGCCTTGGGAAACCTTCTTACAAACGGCTCGGGCAGGTGCGCGTCGGTAGGATGACACATCTTGCACGAGGTGCGAAGAGGGATCAGTCAGACGCCACAATCGCCGCCACCGCCAAGCCGGCCCGTCTCAAGCCACGCGCTGAGCTCATCCCGCCAGTGGATGAAGAAACCCTCAGCGTCCCTCCCAAGGTAGCGTAAGGCATGGAATGTGGTCTTCTCTTCAGTGTAGGTGGCGAGGAGCTCTCCATCGAACGGAGCCACCACTTTCAGCTGCTTTATTATCCACTTCCTCGTGGTCGTGGGCCGAGGATATCCTCAGCTGATGCCCCGGCCTGGTAGGTTCGCTATACGCTGATGAACTACACGTATCAGTCGTCCGACATGAGGGGCAAGAGCAAGATCCGCCCTTATTACGACCTCGTGTCCAACATCGCCGCTGAAGAGAGGGGCCACATCGAACTGGTCGCCAGCACCATCAACCTGTTGCTGGATCAGACAGAGGCGGGCACCGACGGCGTCACGCCGCCCTTGAACTTCAACGGTACCACGGGGAACCCCGACCACTTACTAAACTTCGGACCTGGCACCATCCCCGGCGCCGGGGGCAAGGCCTGGACGGGCGAGAACGTCTTCAACTCGGGCAACCTGAAGGTGGATCCGCTGCACAATTTCTTCCTCGAGTCGGGTGCCAGGATGGGCAAGATCCGGGTCTACGAGAGCACCCAGAACCCCGTGGCGCGTGAGATGGTCTGATACCTGATCGTGCGCGGCGGCGTCCATCAGGAGACATACGCCAAGGCGCTAAGCGATCTCTCCGGCGTTGACGTTACGAAGTTGTTGCCGGTTCCAGAGGTCGACATCACGGCGTTCCCTGACGCCAGGAAGTACATCGACAGGGGCTTCCACCGTATCCTGTACCGCTTCAGCCCCGAGGACTACAGGCAGATCGGGGAGATCTGGAACGGCATCTCGGCGATCGACGGCAGTGATCGTGAGGTCCAGGACGGCCCGCCCGAGGGTGGTGAGGTCCCCGACCTCGACCCTGCCTCTCTACGCCCCGAGCGTGAACGCAGAAGATATAGAGGAGATCGCCAGGAGGATGTAAGGGTGGACCCCTTCGACAGAGAACTCAAAGACTAGACCGGCGCCGTGGTCCTGACTACGGCGCTTGCACTCCAGTTCTTCTCGCTAACGCAGCGGTTGCCAGCTGGGCCTGTCGTCGTAGGCTGGGTTCTTGGTGATGTTGGTCTGCTGGCCTCCTGAGGAGGGCATCCTGTAGATCTCAGAATTGCCATCACGGAGGCTCTGGAAGGCTATCTTCCTGCCGTTCGGTGAGTAGCAAGGGTTTCTATCATAGGCAGAGTTCTTCGTGAGGTTGGTCTCGTGGGTGCCATCGGAGTTCATGGAGTAGATCTCCAGGTTGCCATCACGGGAGCTGGCGAAGACTATCTTCTTGCCCGAGGGGGACCACGAAGGGACGAAATTTTGCCCCAAGCTGGTCAGCCTTTTCTGATGGGTGCCATCGGCGTTCATCACCCAGACTTGATCTCCGCCTAGCCTTGCGCTGACGAAGGCTATCTTCCTGCCATCCGGCGACCAGGCAGGGTTTATGTCCTCTGCCGAGTCGCTCGTGAGCCGTTTGGCTCCTGTGCCGTTTGCGTTCATAACGTAGATCTCGTAGTTGCTATCACGTTCGCTCTGGAAGGCTATCTTGTTACCGGAGGGCGAGTAGGAAGGAAATTGGTCGGAGGCGGGGTTCCTGGTCAGTCTGGTCTGCAGGGTGCCGTTCGCGTTCATGGTGTA
>DASSJP010000483.1:0-2337 GCA_035691165.1 Rubrobacter sp. | reverse complement strand
GTCGCCCTGGGATTCGGTATTGGGTCGAGCGGGGCCGCGGTCGAGGCGGCGGAGGAAGCTGATGGGATCATCATCGGGAGCAAGCTGATGCGGCTCGTTGGGGAAGGCGGGGCGGAGAGGGCAGGGGAGTGGCTGCGTGAGGTTCGCGAGGCGCTCTCAGGGGTCGTGAAGGCGGGAGGCTAGGTATCAGGAACTGGCTCAGCAAACGCAGGGAGTACTCGAGGAGTGCGCCGGAGACCGAGAGCGGCGTCGGCCCGATCGACTCCGTCTTCACCAAGTGCGAGAAGTGCGGGCAGCCGATCTACGAGAAGGACCTGAGGGCACGCTTCAACGTCTGTCCAAACTGCGAGTTCCACTACCCGCTCTCAGCGCCTGAGAGGATAAGGCTCCTCACCGACATAGGCAGCTTCGAGGAGCGGGACGGGGGAATAGTCGCCGAAGATCCTCTCGGGTTCGAGGATTACCACCAGAGGCTGGAGAAGGCGCGCAGGAAGACGGGGCTCGACGACGCCATCCTGAGCGGGACAGGCGCCATAGGGGGGCGCAGGGTGGCGCTCGCGGTCCTCGACTTCAGGTTTATCGGGGGGTCGATGGGGAGCGTGGTCGGGGAGAGGGTTGCGAGGACTATCGAGCACGCGGGAGCGGAGGAGCTGCCGCTCGTCATCGTCTCTGCTTCGGGCGGGGCGCGGATGTTCGAGGGCGTCTACTCGCTCATGCAGATGGCGAAGACGAGCGTCGCTCTCTCGCGCTACGTAGACGGGTCGTCACCGTACGTCTCCATCCTCACGGACCCCACCGTCGGGGGTGTGACGGCCTCGTTCGCGACGGCGGCCGACGTGGTGCTCGCCGAGCCTGGGGCCAGGATCGGGTTCACGGGTGCGCGGGTCATCGAGCAGACGACCAGAGAACGGCTGCCCGAGGGTTTCCAGACGGCTGAGTTCCAGAGGGAGCACGGGATGGTCGACCGAATCGTGCACCGTCTGACCCTGAAAGGAGATCTCGAACGGCTATTGGGGTTTTTGCCGTGATCCTGGACTTCGAGCGCCCGATCAAGGACTTCGAGGAGCGTATCGCAGAGCTCAGGCGGCTCGCGGGCCCGAGCACGGAGCTGAGGGGGGAGATCTCACGCCTCGAGGAGGCCCTCGACGCGGCCAGACGCCGCATCTACTCGAACCTCTCTCCTTACCAGCGCGTCCAGGTGGCCCGACACCCCGAGCGTCCGAACTTCCGCGTCTACCGCGACGCCCTGGCCGACGACTTCTACGAGCTCTCGGGCGACAGGCTCTTCGGCGACGACCCCGCCGTGCGGGGCGGACTCGCCAGGATCGGGGACCACAACATCGTCCTCCTCGGTCACGATAAAGGAACAGACGTCAACAGCAGGGTGAAGGGCAACTTCGGCATGGCCCACCCCGAGGGCTACCGCAAGGTGAACAGGTTCTACGATCTCGCCGCCAGATTCGGGCTGCCCGTGGTCGTGCTGGTGGATACGCCAGGGGCTTTCGCGGGGAGGGGCGCGGAGGAGCGGGGGCAGGCGTGGGCTATCTCCGCCGACCTCATGGCGCTCGCCAGGATACCCGTGCCTGTGGTCTCGGTCATCATCGGCGAGGGTTGTTCGGGCGGGGCGCTCGCCATGTGCGCCACCGACTACGTCGGGATGCTGGAGAACTCATACCTCTCCGTCATAGCGCCCGAGGCTTGCGCCTCGATCATCTTCCGCGACCCGAGCCGGGCCGCCGAAGCCGCAGAAGCCCTCAAGCTCACGGCCACGGACATGAAGGGACGCGGGATCGTGGACGAGGTCCTTCCCGAGCCCCTCGGCGGAGCCCACAACGAGCCGGAGGCCGCCATCGAGACCGTCGGCAAGGCTCTCAACCGCGTGCTCAACGGCCTCTCGGATGCGAACCCTGACGCCCTACTTGCGGCCAGATACGAGAGGTATCGACGAATCGGCGCGCACACTGTCATCGGAGAGAGCTCCACCGACGCCGGTTAGCCTGAACGATCCATCAATATTATCTAACGTGGCGGTACTTCATCGGCGAATGGCGATAAGAGTAAAGATGGTATCGCCTCGCTAGGAAGCGGTTTGGAGAAGTAGAACCCCTGGGCCATGTCGCAGCCCATGGAGGTCAACTGCGCCAGTTGGCCGGCGGTCTCCACGCCCTCAGCCGTTACCTCCATGCCGAGGGCGTGTGCAAGGTTGATCACCGCGGAGACGATCACCCTGTCCGCCGGGTCCGTCTCGATATTCTCCAAGAACGAGGGATCTATCTTCAGAGAATCGACAGGGAAGCGCTTGAGGTATGCGAGCGACGAGTAGCCCGTACCGAAGTC
>DASSJP010000482.1:0-3030 GCA_035691165.1 Rubrobacter sp. | reverse complement strand
CGGCGTCGACTCCGCGTGCGCGCGCCTCGTGCACCATCTCGAGTGAGCGGGCGACAGCACCCCAGTTGCGCTGGCCGACGACCTTGTGGTGGGCGATCTGGACTGCTGCGCCTGTACGGTCGCCGACGTCGATCGTCTCGGCAACCGAGTCGAGGAAGCCGTCGCCCTGGTCGCGCATGTGGCTCGAGTAGAGGGCACCGACGGCAGCGGCTTCCTTGACCAGCTCGCAGATCTCTTCGTGGGTCGAGTACGAGCCGGGTGCGTAGACGAGTCCCGACGAGAGCCCGACGGCTCCTTGGTCGAGCGCCTGTCGGGTCAATGTGGCCATGGCGGCTCGCTGCTCGGTCGACGGCGTTTCAGAGGAGAAGCCACTGACGGCACACCGAATGGACCCCAGCCCGACGTAGGTCGCAACGTTGACCGCCGGCTTGGCCTGTCCGACTCGAGCGAGGTAGCCGTCCACGTCCTTCCACTCCCACACGACGTCGGAGAAGCCGAGGACGGGGCTGGCATACTCGACGCTGTGGCGGAAGTGCTCCTCCGTGAGGGGAAAGACCGAGATGCCGCAGTTACCCACGACCTCCGTCGTGACTCCCTGACGCAGCTTCTCCTCGGCCTGGGGACGGGCGATGACCGCCAGGTCCGAGTGGGAATGGATGTCGACGAATCCCGGCGCGACGACGGCGCCGCTCGCGTCGAGGACCTCCGTGGCCGTCCCGGCGAAGGTGCCGGGTGTCACGAGAGCGAGGATGCGGCCGCCGTCCACGAGCACATCCGCATGCCGCCACGGACTGCCCGTCCCATCGACGACGCGGCCCCCGCGGATGAGCAGGTCGACCTGCTGAGGGTCGCGGCCGGCCGCCGCTGCTCCGCTGCCTTCGGTGCTCACTTGACGGCCCCCGCGGTCAAGCCCTTGACCAGGTGCTTCTCGATGAGGACGAAGAGCACGAGGACCGGGACGCCGGCGATGAGGGCGGCCGCCATGAGGTAGTGCCAGTCGACGGAGTACTGCCCGAGGAACGAGAAGATCCCAAGGGGCAGCGTGCGGTTGTCCGGGGTGGAGATGAAGGTCAGTGCGATCATGAACTCGTTCCAGGACCAGATGAAGGCGAACACGATCGCGGCGACCACGCCCGGCATCGACATGGGCAGGACCACCCGGACCATCGCGCCGATGCGGGAGCATCCGTCGAGCATCGCCGCCTCCTCGATCTCGACCGGGATGGACTCGAAGTACCCCGAGAGGAACCACACCGAGAAGGCGAGGCTGAGTGCGGCATACGTGATGATGAGCGACGCGCTCGTGTCGATCAGGTGTGCGCTGCTCATGAACCGGAAGAGGCCGATGACCAGGACCACGGGGGAGAACATCTGCGTGACCAGAAGAACCTGTCGGAACAGGCCCTTCCCGGGGAAGTCCATCCGGGCCACGGCGTATGCCGCGGGCACCGCGGCCCCGATGTTGAGCACCGTCGAGGCGAGGGCGACGAAGACGCTGTTGCGCACGAACTGCAGGAGCGGGACGGCAGACCAGACGTCGATGAAGTTCTTCCACGTCCAGGTCTCCGGCAACCACGTGGGCGGGAACCGGAAGAGCTCCGAACGTGGCCGCAGCGCCGTCGAGAAGGCGAAGGCGAACGGGAAGATCGAGACGATCAGGACCCCGACCAGCAGGATCAGCAACAGCCACCAGGAGAGGGTGCGCCGGAGAGTCATCGCCGGCCCCCCGTCTTGCGCTCACGCGTGACGCGGGAGAAGGCGAGGCTGAAGGCCAGGAGAAGCAGGAACGTGAGCATCGCCATCGCAGCCGCGGGACCGAACTGTCCCTCGGTGAAGGCCCGCTTGTAGAGGTAGGTCACCAGGATGTCCGTGTGGTACGCGGGGGCGCCTTGCGTCAGCACCCAGGGGATCGGGAAGGAGTTGAAGACGTAGATGACGTTGAGCAGGGTGGTGACGACGAGCACGGGCCGCATCAGCGGAAGGGTCACGTGGAAGAAGGTCGTCCAGAACCCTGCGCCGTCGACGAGCGCCGCCTCGTAGAGCTCATCCGGGACCGACTGGAGACCGGCGAGCAGTGAGAATGCCGTGAAGGGCACGGATACGAGGATCCCGACGGTGATGATGGCCGCCCATGCGGTGTTCTCCGACCCCAGCCAGATGATCGGCGCGTCGATGAGATGCAGTTTCATCAGGGTGCCGTTGATGATGCTGTACTGACCGTCGAGGATCCAGCGCCAGATGATCGCGTTGATCATCAGGGACGCCGCCCACGGCACGATGAGCAGAGACCGAGCGATGCGCCGCCCGGGGAACTTGAGGTTGAGGGCCAACGCCACCGGCATGGCGATCAGGGTCGTGATCCCCACGACGGCGATGGTCCACCCGGTCGTCTGGAGCAGGATCCGGAGGAACACGGGGTTCGTGAAGAGCGCCCGGTAGTTCGCCAGGCCGTTGAACTCCTCACGTTGGGCGAGGGAGTTGACCTTGCTGAATGACATGAGCGCCGTCTCCACGATCGGATAGAAGACGATCAGTCCCACGAGGATCAGGGTGGGAAGTATGAACAGCAGGCCCATGAGCTGCTCGGACCGCAGGCGGAACCGCGGCCCTTGGTGGGCGGCAGGTCGAGTGCCGACCTGAGTGGGACGCAGGTGGTTGTCCTGGATGACGGCCATCAGGCCTCCTCTGTGGTGGAGCTGGCGGGGGTTGCCGGCGGGCTTTCACCGGCAACCCCCTCGGGCTCAGTCGTTCAGCTGGACTCGGGGTCAGAGCTGGTTGATCTGAGCAGTGGCCTCGTCGAGGGCCTGCTTCGGCGTTGCCTGACCGCTCAGGGCCTTCTGGACGGCAACCGTCTCGATCTGCTGGATCTGCTCGAACTTCGGGTGCTGCGGCTGGAACTTCGCCGTCTCGAGGGCATCGATGAACGGCTTGTACTCCGGCGTCTGGAAGTACGCGGACTGCGCGACTGCCTTGAGCTCAGGCAGCATGCCCTCGCCCTCGTCGAAGGCCTGCCGGTACTTCGGCTGGTAC
>DASSJP010000481.1:0-6073 GCA_035691165.1 Rubrobacter sp. | reverse complement strand
AGGCTACAGGAAAACGTTCCGGGGAGGCGGGATGATAGACCGCCTGGACCATGTGCAGCTCGTGATGCCACGCGGCGGAGGTGCCTTGGAGAGGGCCTTTCGGGAATAGGATCGAGTTCATCGAGCCGAATTGCGCCGTGGGAGGATATAATGCTTTTGGCATCTAGTAGTGGAGGTTTTGGATGGGCACAGTTTTGTTGATTCTACTGATTGTAATCGTGGTCATACTGGTGATCTACGCCATCGCCACGTACAACGGTCTGGTGCGGAGGCGGAACGAGGTCGAGGAGTCTTACAGGCAGATAGACGTGCAGCTCAAGCGCAGGTACGACCTGATCCCGAACCTCCTCGAAGGCGTGAAGAAGTACTTCCGCCAGGAACAGGACGTGCTGACGCAGATAACACAGGCCCGCTCCCAGGCCATGCAGCCACAGTCACCAGGTCAGCAGGCCCAGTCCGAGGCGCGCCTTTCCGGGGCAATCGGGAACCTCTTTGCCGTGGCCGAGAACTATCCCGAGCTTCGCTCCAACACGGTGCTCATAGACTTCCAGGAGGAGCTCTCATCGACGGAGAACAAAATCTCCTTCTCCAGGCAGCACTACAACGACTCCGTCCAGTCCTACAACACCAAGATACAGAGCTTCCCCGCGGTCATCTTCGCCCGTCCGATGGGCTTCACCGAAAGGGAATACTTCGAGGCACAGGGGCCAGAGCGGGAGTCCGTGACGGTCTCCTACGACTAGGACTATGGACCAGAGGGACCTGGGCACCTTCAGGGAGCGTATCGCCCGAAACCGGCGGAACAGCCTGCTTCTCATAGCGGCCTTCCTCGCCTTCATCACCGTCTTCGGCTACATAATCGGGTTCGCCTGGATCGGGGACCCGGTCAGGGCACTGTTCGGTCTCGTTCTGGCCCTCATCGCTGGTACGATCTCGGGTCTCCTCAGCTACTACGCGGGCGATAAGATGGTCCTCGCCGCCTCTCGTGCGAAGGAGATCACTCACGACGACGCACCAGTCCTCTTCAACGTGGTCGAAGAGATGTCAATAGCTGCCGGCCTCCCGATGCCGAAGGTCTACATCGTGGACGACACCGCGCCCAACGCCTTCGCCACGGGCCGGGACCCCGAGCACGCATCAGTCGCGGTCACGAAGGGCCTCCTCGAGAAGCTCGACCGCGACGAATTGCAGGGCGTCATAGCGCACGAGATGTCCCACGTCGCCAACTTCGACATCCGCTACTCCATGCTCGTCGGCATCCTGGTCGGCACCACGGTCCTGATCTCCGACTTCTTCCTGCGCGGACTCTGGTTCGGAGGCGGGAGGGGAGGAGGGCGCCGCGACGGTGGCGGCGGGCAGTTGCAGATCATCATGATCCTCATCGCCGTTGTCCTCGCCATCCTCGCGCCGCTCTTCGCCCGTCTACTGCAGCTCTCCATAAGCCGCCAGCGCGAGTTCCTCGCGGACGCCACCGCCGTCAGGCTCACCCGCAACCCCAAGGGGCTCGCTGACGCGCTGCAGAAGATCAGTGGCGACAACGAGGTCCTCGAGGTCGCCAACCGTGCGACGGCCCACCTGTACATCGTCAACCCCATCAAGAAGTTCGAGAAGCGCTCAAAGGGGCTCTTCTCCACCCACCCGCCCATACAGGAGAGAATACAGATCCTACGCGCCATCGAGAGCGGCGGCGTCGCGGAGACCAGCGGACAAACCTCGACGGAGACACCATAAAGCGTTACAATATCCGCCGTTGCCTTGCCGGATGGTGTAACGGCAGCACGAGTGACTCTGAATCACTTAGTCCTGGTTCGAATCCAGGTCCGGCAGCCATAAAGGCGCTCGTTTGCAGGTAATTTATCAACACAGTCCGTCGCCTTTTTCGGTCCCAACCAAGATGTTGACCAAAACCAGAACCTGAGGCGTTTCTCTGGATTGATCTCCGTGGTTCGCTTTGGGGCGTTGGCGCCTGTCACCGACTCCGCTTTACGGGGCTTGTTCTCCTCGAAGATGCGTTCGAAGTCGATGGAGCGTTGTCGAGCGGAGGGTTGGGTGCACACGGACTAACAGAGACGAGAGTCTAGAAGCCCCCAGCCCTTGGAATTACGCTTCTCCGCCACGCTGGGCCATGAGTCGGGAGCCGAGTTGTCGCTCGTCTACATCTTACGCACTCGCGCCTGCTGATGGAACTGAGTGGAAAGGGAGCGTTTTGCAAAGGTTGACGGTTCGGTGTTCTCGAAAGGTCGTTAAGGAACTCCAAGATCTAGCCCATTTGCGTGATGTGCCCTCCCCATGTAGGGGTGTAAGCTAGTTTGTCCGCAACCAGGGGTGGTGTCTCACTTGTCTACCTCCGCCCCTAAAGAGGGATGGTGGAGATGAGAAGGTCCATTCTACTGCTGGCGGCCGTGGCTACAGGGGTGCTCTTGGCAAGCGGGGTAGCGCTGGGATTGACTCCTACCGGCGCGCCAGGGAGTACCGAGGAGACCCTTACGGGTGTTGCGGGCCGAGACGCCGCACTCGACCGTGCGCTAAAAGATCTGGTCGCCATGCGAGGTGGCCCGCCGGGGGTGATCGCGGTGGTGCAGCGCGGCCAGAGCCGGGAGATCCACACCTTCGGGGTTGCCAACCTGAAAACAGGGCGGCACATGGGTGTCAACGATCGCATGCGCATTGCCAGCACAGCCAAGGCCTTCAGCGGGGCCGTCGCACTCTCCTTGGTGAGCAAGGGTGCCCTCTCGCCAGACGACACGATCGGTGAACGCCTACCGGATCTTCCAAGGGCCTGGTCTGGGGTGACGCTCAGGCAGCTGCTCAACCACACCAGCGGGCTGCCAGACTTCTCAAAGGACAGGAGGTTCCGGGAAGCACTCCTCGATAGTCTCAAGAAAGCACCCCCGCCGGAGGAGCTTCTATCCTACGTGAAGCACAAGGATCTACGCTTCGATCCTGGTTCCAGGTACAAGTACTCTAACTCCGACAACATAGCCGTGGCACTGATGGTCGAGTCGGCCCCCGGCAGGACTTATGAAGGCCAGCTCCAGGAGCAGGTGTACGGGCCGCTCGGATTGAGGAAGACTTCCCTACCGGCAGGCCCCAACCTTAGTACTCCCTACATCCACGGCTACGACAACGATCCCTCCCAGGTACCTCCAGAGGACTATAGTGAGGCCGTGGCTGCTGGCTGGGCCTGGGCTTCCGGGGGCATAGTATCGACGCCTGCAGATCTCAACGACTTCATTCGTGGTTACGTCGGCGGCAAGCTCTTCGACCCGCAAACAAGAGCCAAGCAGCGCCGGGTCGTGGAAGGAGGCTCCGAGCCGCCCGGTCCTGGAGATAACTTGGCAGGTTTGGGGATCTTCCGCTACGAGACCAGTTGCGGGACGGTGTGGGGCCACACGGGCAATACCCTCGGCTACACCCAGTTCATGGCGGCGAGCCCTGATGGGACCCGCTCGATGGTGGTATCGGTCAACGAGCAACTCAGCCGGGAAGAGGGAGCGCCTGGCGTCTTTCATGCGCTGCGTAGTGCGGAGGCGCGTGCGGTGTGTGCCGCGCTGGCTCGTCGATGACACGTTTTCAAAACGACTAAGCCAGAACGTTTGCGCCAGAATGGGGTCGAGGCACACAGCTTCGGCCTTAATTCTTTCCGCTCGGGATCAGCTACACCTGACGCTCATCGGCATCTTGGTCTATCAGAGACAGCACCTGCTTCTGTGCCAACGTCACATTGATCAAGGTATGCGTACCGGTTCTTCCACTGCCGGCCTCCCGAGCCCACCAGCGGGTCGGAAAGTACCTCTAACCGGCGGAAAAACCCTCCTGCGGGACTAGCTGAATTGGGTCCGCCGCCCCGTGTGTCTGCTCGCATCCGGCTTATACTGCGCGCACAACGGCGAGGCTGTTCGCTGGCCTGACAAGGATTGAAAACTACAGGAGATCGACAGGGAACGATGTGAACAAGACAGGAGCCCAAAATGTACTATCGCGGTCGTACCTGGCATCCCTCCCCGAGCGCACCGCTCGAGCGGGAGCCGCTCTGACGGGCGGGCTGGTATACGAGGCGAGCGAGGTGATGCTACCGCTTGCGGTTCGTCGAACCAGGCTATACCAGGCCATAGTCGGACGGTTGCTGCGCATCATGATCGAGTTGGTAGGCGGCGTGGAGGGCGTCTATCCGGCCCAGGAGATACCTGTTCGGGAGCTGCTGGTACGCAAGACGGCAGGTAACGTGGTCGAGCTGAGCAGCTTCCTGGCGGTCGGCTGGTCGCCAGTCTGGCTCCTGGCAGGGGCTTCCGACCTGGTCGGGGGTTCGAAGGTGTACCTGCGCGCGCTGGTAACGGAGTTACGAGATGCAGGGGTACTCGTGGCTGACCCGGATGTGGCATCCTTCGAGGAGCTATTGACCGTGCTGGAGGGCACCTCCGGAGTGCTGGCCGACACGGTAGACGTGCCCCCGTTGGACGTCCCTGGCGTGCGCGCCTCGTGGCAAGAGCTACAGCGGCAGGTGGCGGATCTGCCTGACGCTGCCGGTCTGGATAACATCTTCGCCGAGTTGCAGTTGGCGGCACGGCAAGAGGATCGCTCGGTACTTGAGATTTCTTCCATCGTTGCGCTCGGCGCGGTGCGCGCGGGCGTGAGCCTGGGAAACGTTCACATCTTCGACTACTATCGCCGCGCGCTGCGGACGATCGTTGAGGAGGGTCTGCTCTCCTTTCTGCGGCGAACCAGTACCCCCTACCTGACGCGGGCGGCTTCCCATTTCGATCCTCGGTCTGGCACCTACTCCGAACGCCTGCTACGGCGCCTGGCGGATCGGCGTTCGCCCGTGGGGCGCAAAACGCAGACCCACGCATCGGACGAGAAAAACGCCGACCGTGGCTGAGGACTCCTCCGCATACCTGATCATCAATCCCGCCGCCGGCAGCGCGGCGGGCTTCCTGAGGAGGCTGACCGGAGCTGCCCGCGAACGCGGTATCCGGGTGCGCGTGCTGGGGCCAGGGGAGGACGCGAGGCTCGCCGCCCTCGCGTCAGCGGAGGACGGTGCGGAGTCGCTCGCGGTGGCCGGCGGCGACGGGTCGGTGGCGGCAGTGGCCGAGGTGGCCGTGGAGCGCGAGTTGCCCCTCGTGGTTGTACCCACGGGCACGCTCAACCACTTCGCCCGCGACCTCGGGTTGGACCTCGCGCGCCCGCTGCGCGCCCTCGACGCGTTCTTTGCCGGCAACGAGCGGCGCGTCGACGTCGGGCTGATCAACGGCCGCCCTTTCATCAACAACGTCTCGCTCGGCGTCTACGCGGAGATGTTGGGAGATCCTGGCTACAGGCAAGACAAGCTGCGCGTGGCGCAAACGAAACTTCAGGCCGCCTTCTCCGACCCGAAGCTACGACGAGCGCTCCGTATCACGCCACCCGACGGGGCGCCGCTCGAGAGCGTCGTCGCCGTGGTCGTCTCGAATAACCCGTATGAGTACACACGGTGGGATAGACTCGGGCAACGCCACCGCCTGGACACCGGGACCTTACAGGTTTCCGTGCTCGACACCGGCACGCTCGACGAGCTCGAACGACTGCTCGCGGGCACGCTGATCGGCGCCATCGAGTTCCGCCCCGCTCTGCGCCACTGGACGTCCGAGCGTCTGGAGATGGGCATCCTTGGCGAGAGCGTGCGGGCCGGGGTAGACGGCGAGCCGACCATTTTCGAGGCACCATTGCGCTTCTCGGTGGTCCCCGGTGCGCTGCGCGTACTCGTGCCTGATGGCTTGCCCGCGAGCCGGCAGGTGCCGCCACTGGAAGCCGGTTGGCACGCCGCCCGAGCGCTGCTCCGCTGGCTGCGTCCACCCCCTACCATGCAGAAGCCTGGAAGCGACGATACGCAGATTCCAATGGACCGGAACATCCCTGGGCCTCGACGACCGGGCGAGACCAAGTAGAGGAATCTCCCGAATGTAGTCGTACTCCCCGCCCAGACGGCAACGATAAGTACCCGTTGTGACTGGCGACGTCCGCGCCTCCGGCGGACGCGTGCGTTTCGACTTTAGGACGGGGCATGGCTGTCCTCGGCTGCCAGTGGTTCGAGGGG
>DASSJP010000480.1:0-5913 GCA_035691165.1 Rubrobacter sp. | reverse complement strand
ATCATCGCGTTGATCGCGACGACCTCACCCCTGGCGTTGAGGAGCGGTCCTCCCGAGTTACCGGGCGCGAGGGCGACGTCGGAGCGGACGTAGCGTGTGGAGGAACCGGGGGTGCGAAGCTCGCCAACACCGCCGACGATGCCGACGCTCACGGACCCGACGCGTCCCCACGGGTGGCCGATGGCGTAGACCAGTTCTCCCACGCGCAGCGCGTCCGAGTCCCCAATAAGCGCCGCAGGCAGCTCGTCGGGGGCTCCCACCAAGTGGAGCAGCGCGAGATCCAGGCTCCGGCTGCTCTTTACCACGTCCGCGCCAAGCGTCCTGCCGTCGTAGAGGGCCACCTGGACGTTCCCGCGTCCTCCGGCGACCACATGGTAGTTCGTCAGGACGAGACCGTCTCCGGGCCAGATCACACCTGCCCCGATACCCCGACCGCTGCTGCGTACCTGCACGACGCTTCGCTGCGCGTCCTCGACCATCCATGTCCCCGCCAGGGCGATAGTGGAAGATACTTCGGCCATCTCGCTTACCTCCGGCCGCGCTCACCGACGGTTATGTCGATCTCCGTAAGCTCTCCGCCGCGCACGACCTTGACAGGCACGGGACGGCCGACTCTCTCACCGGCCAGCAGAACGAGCAGGTCGTCCGTGTCCTCAACGGACTGGCCGTCCAGCGTCGCGAGAATGTCGCCGACTATGAGACCGCCGCGCCCCGCAGGGCTTCCATCCTCGACGCCCACGACCAGAAGGCCACCCCTCTGCGTGAGGCCGAGCCGCTCTCCGTCTGGGAGGCGCACAGGCTGGCTCAGGATGCCGAGGTAACCGCGCTTGACAGAGCCCCGCTCATGCAGCATCCCTGCAGTACGCCAGGCGATGTCCGCTGGTATCGCAAACGCCGCGCCGCGTCCCCAGCCAGAGACCATAATGCCAAGTACCTTCCCCCGTGCGTCGATGAGCGGACCGCCCGACAAGCCTGGGTAAGGCGTCGCGTCGGTCTGGATAAAGCGTTCCAGCCTCGGTCCCCGCCGCATGCGGACCGGGCCGCCGATGGCGCTCACGACCCCCAGGGTGGCCCTCGGTCCCTCGCCGTGGGAGTGACTGCCAACGGCAAGTGAGATCTGGCCTATACGGGCGTCGCCCTCCGCAGGCTTCGCGGGCTCGATGTTCAAGCCCTCGACGCTCAGTACTGCGAGGTCCGTCGAATGGTCCCTGCCTGCGAACCGCGCGGGCAGGGTCCGCCCGTCAGCGGTCTCCACCGAAAGGTCCTCCTCACGCTCCAGCACGTGGCTGGCCGTCAGCACCGTGTCCTGCGCAAAGACAACGCCGCTCCCCGAGCGGCGTCTCCTGCCGTTCACCCGCACCACCGATCCGGCGATACTTTCGACCGCGTCAGCCATGCCGTCCGACAATGCGCCCAACGTGTCCTTCTGCTCCATGATTCTCTCCTGATCCGGTTAACGATACAGTCACTGTATCCCCGGTACAGAAGAGGGACATCACCCGTCCGGCTAGTCTTCGCCCGGAAGAACGGCTAGTTATCCGTGAAGACGTGGCGCGCTGCACGCATCAGACAGATCAGCAGACGCAACTCAGAGGCAAGGCCCTCCGTGCACCGGCCAAGGACGCAATTTGACCTATTCGCAGACGGCGCTAGAAACAGCGCCGGTTACCTCATGAGAGTATCGTCCCAACTGGTCCACGCTTTGCCTGGCACCGCCTGCAACCATCAGTCGCGCAATGTACCGTCAGTCAGGGGCAGGTCAGCCGACCAGCTCGGCAAGGCGATCGACCTGATCCAGCTCCGCAACCGTGGGCCAGCAGATCACCTCGTCCGCGCCCGCGTCGTCGAGACCGCGGATGAGATCAACCACAGCCTCCGGGGTGGAGGGGATGGATCTCGCCATATCGTCTGCGGCGGGTCCGAAAAAGCTGTAGTAGTCGCGTATGTAGTCGCCGCCTCGATCCGCGTTCGGTCCGAGAGCGTAGTAGAAACATGCAACGAGCCGCGGTCTGCCTTCCCTTCCTTCGTTCCTCCATGACTCTTCGGCGAGGTCGAACATCTGTCGCACCTGCCCGGGGTCGGGTATACCCCCACTTATGAATCCGTCCGCCCAGCGGCCGACTCGCTGTATCGGGGTGGGCGAGTAGCCGCCGATCAACAACTCCGGCCCTCCCGCCCGTGCTGGAGGCGGTCCTATAGATCCGACCTCGTCACTTGCCGGCTGGCCGAACCAGATGCGCTTCATGAAGTCGAGCTGTTCCTCGAACGTGCGAGCCCGGTCGTGGAAGGAAGCAGGGGCCGCTTTGAAGTCGTCCTCCCTGCCACCGACGCCGAGCCCCAGGGTGAGGCGGCCTCCTGATAGCGCGTCGATGGTGGCCGCCTGCTTCGCCAGCACACCTGCCCCGCGCAGCGGGCCTAAGAGCACCGTGGTCATCAGGCGCACGCGATCCGTAACTGCGGCAGCAGCGGCCAGCGTGATGAGGGGTTCATAGTTCGGGTAGACCAGCCGATCGAGGATGCCGAGGCTGGAGAATGGACCGGAATCCGCCCGCCTGGCCCAATCCAGGATAAGGGAACCTCTCGTTCCAGGTATCGTTGCTGGCAACCCTATACCTACATCCATTGTCCCCCCTGCTGAAGTAGCTCTTCGTGTCCAGGCCAGTTGAATATTATCTCACGACCGACCGGCTTCGTTCCTCAAATGATAGTGGCTCTCTCAATGAGAGAGCCGTACACAGAGGCACGCCAGAAGGTCTGGAATGTTCTCCACGCGGTCATAATCGGGCACCGTTCTCGGACGATGCCCGTCGGTAGGGACGTTGTTCGGGATAGGAATCGTAATTGAGGGTTCGGGGGAAGAAGCCGGTCAGCGTCGGTGACAGGAAGATAGAACCCTGCTCGTGCCCTACTTTTCAGGACGCTAGACGCCCGAGCGCGTAAGCTCTCATGCCCCGGCTTTTTCGCCTTGACTTGCGGCCCGTCTTGCGGCGGCGGCCTTCGCCCGGTCGTAGTTCCTGCCCAGGATCTCCAGTACCGCGGAGACGTCTTCGGCGTCCTCCATCGGGTAGCTTATGTAGCCCCTGGAGCCAGCCCTGTGCGGGCGTGCCCTGCCCTTCGCGAGCAACTCCTCGCGCACCTCAAGGGTAACGGGGAGGTCTGCGATCCGGTCGCGGTGGACGTGCCCGATCTCACGCTTGCCGTAGCGGAACGAGACGGCGTTGAACCTGCCAGGCTCCGAGGTCGTACCCGGCCAGAGAAGCACCTCCCGCTCGACCGCCGCAAGCAGTTCGTCATCCATCCGGGTCCTCCTCTATCGAGAAAATCAGATCACTCTCTAGTTCACATGCTATAGCGGTCGCCTACCTCGCGCGTCGTACGATGGTACGGTTTTCGACCTGTACAACCGTACGGGTTCGAGGAACGTCACCAGGGGATCGGACGCCCATCCTGGAAGAAGCCGCCCGTGGGACCGTTGTTGGGAAGCGTCGCCGCCCAGACGAGGGCTTCCGCGCCCTCCTCGACTGAGCGTGTTGCGCTTGAGCCCCCCATATCGGTCTGCACCCACCCAGGGTTGACCGCGTTGACGAGGATGCCGCTCCCGCGCAACTCTGAGGCCATGATGCGCGTGAGGGCGTTGAGCGCGGTCTTGGAGACGCGGTAGCCGGGGGAGCCGCCTCCCATGTCCTCAAGGGCGGCGAGCCCCGTCGAGACGTTGACGATCCTCCCGTAGCCGTTGCGCTTCATCAGGGGAATGGCCATCTCGCACAGGCGCCAGGCCCCGAACAGGTTCGCCTCCAGCGCCTCTTTCACCCTGTCGAGGTCGGCGTCCACGCCGCGCTGGCCCTCGTCGTTGGAGATGCCGGCGTTGTTCACCAGTATGTCGAGCCGCCCGAACTCCTCCTCGATGGAGCGCGAGAGGCGTTCGACGCTCTCCGGGTCGGCCACGTCCAGTCGCCTGACGACAACGCCTCCTGAGAGCTTCGCCGCGGCGGCCCTGCCCTGCTCACTATCGCGAGAACCCATGATCACCGTGATCCCCCGCTCATGGAGCTGCCGGCAGACCTCCAGTCCTATCCCCCTGTTTCCCCCGCTCACCATTGCAACCCGCCCGTTCTCCGTCATGCAACCTCCCGGTCTACAGCTTCATCGTCAACGACTCTGGTTATGTCACGCACCTGGCTTCAATCCAGGCTCGCGGCACCTTAGGGATATTCCAGCACACCCGTGTGCATGGTCATCTTCCATTCGCCTTCCACCCTGGAATACACCTTGCACACCCTTCCCTTCCAGTGGCTCTCGTCGCCTTCCGCGCTCCTCCACAGGGTGTCTATGTCCACGACGGCGAACGCCCCGTCGCCCTCTTCTGAGACCTCGATCTTCCTGATCTCCCTCTCGTTGTGGATCAAATCGTGCGTGTCGAACAGCTCGCGCCACGTGCTCCCCCACCTCTCGGGATCGTACCTTCCCATTACTAGGCGCCACTCCATGGGATCGTGGGACTTCGGGGTCTTCGGCCAGGGCCAGACCATGTCAGGATGGAACACGCTGAGCAGCAGGTCCACATCCTGCGTATCCCAGCCTCTCGTCTCCCTGTCAACGATCTCCTGTATCTCCGACCTCGTGTCTCTCACAGAATCTCCTCTCCTACTTGCCAAGTAGCCCGAACGCGGCCTCGACCACCTCCTGCGGCGACGAAGCCACCGACACGTGCTCTCCGAGATCCCAGCTTTCGAGGACTACCACGGGCCGTCCGACCTTTCTCGAAAGCCCGATCTCCGAAAGCGTTCCGTACTCGCCGCCGACGGCTATGACCACGTCGCCGGAACACACGACCGCAAGATTCCGCGCCTGCCCCGTTCCCGTGGCCACAGAGTACGTGAGGTACTCGTTCTGCCTCCGCCTGTCCTCGTCAGGCAGGATGCCTATGGACGTACCTCCGGCCTCCTTGACCCCACGAGCTACGGCCTCCATCACGCCGGAGAGCCCGCCACAGACGATGATGCCTCCCCTCTCCGCGACGAGTTTGCCTACTTCTCTTGCCTTCTCATATAGGTCGCCGGTGGCCGTACCAGACCCGATGACAGAAACGTAAATAGGGCCTCTCATGGGGTCCACTTCGACCACTCCGGTCCTGGGGAGTCGAGCAAGAAACGCATGACGTCAAGCAGCATCCCAAGCGGGCGCTCGGCCCAGGAGCGTCCTGGTTGGGGATCCCGCCTCAGTAGATACAGCGAAAGCTGGAGGTGGCGCCAGAGGATGCGTGCCTCCACGCCGTCGTCGAGCGGTGCGAGCGCGCGATACCCTTCGAGCATCGGTGGCACGACCCTGAGCGGAACCCCGGCGAAGTCCCACGCTGGATCCCCCCACCCTGAACTGCCCCAGTCAAGCACAGCGAGGTACTCCAGAGAGCCCTCGCTTACCATCACGTTAGTCGCCTGGGAATCACCGTGCAGGAAACGTCTCGGTTTCGGCGCGAGCGCCGCAGGCGCCAGCCGCTCCAGCCACTGCGCCAGCCACCTCGCTTCCGTGGCCGTGAAGTAGCCTTCCTCAGCCAGCTCGTCTGGCCAGGGACGCGGGTCGGGCATTTCGTCCATCTGAAGTCCGGCGGCAGATCCGTCTTCGGCGACTCCAGAGTGCAGGAGCGCGAGGTCGTGGCCGAGTTCCCTCCATACGTCGGGGGATTCGGCGGGGTCTCGCGGAAGGAGGCCAAGCGTCTCACCGTGGACGCGCTCGTAGATAGTGTACGGGACCGGGAGGAGATCCAACGCGTCGTCGAAGGCAATTATCCTGGGCGTTCGTACCCCGGCCTCCCTGGCCGCAGGCACGGCGACGGACTCTTTATGCGCATCGGCGGCTGAGATCGGGTGGTCTCGGGGGACGCGGAGGACGAAGTCCTCGCCGAGGACGTAGATC
>DASSJP010000479.1:0-10723 GCA_035691165.1 Rubrobacter sp. | reverse complement strand
CGGAGACGTAGGCTTCGAGCAAGAGGGCGCGGTATATCAGGACGGCCACCTCCCTGCCGAAGACGATCGGCAGCGTCCGCCGCCCACCCCTGCGGTCCGAGACCAGGTCCCTGATGTTGTTGGCGAGCAGGATGGCGGCGACGGGCCCGCCGATGGGCAGCGCCGCCAGCGGGACGTACAGCGGGAAACTACCAGCCTGCACGGCGTAGGCTATGACCACGATCAGGACGCCCATGAATACGAAGACCGCAGCCTCGCTGGCAGGCGTATACGCGATGGGGCGCGGTCCTGCCGAGTAGAGGTAGCCGCCGAGCGCCGAGAGGCACCCGAGCACCAGTATGGGCCAGCCGCCGATGTAGATCAGGTAGATACCGAGGAAGAGCGCGACGGTGTAGCAGGCCAGGGCGCCAACCAGGACGCTGCGCGAGGTCACGCGGCCACTTACTATGGAGCCGGCGATCCCGACCGTCCCAGCCACGTCGAGGCCGCGTTGCTCGTCGTAGAACTCGTTGAACATGTTCGTGGCCGCCTGGATGAGAAGGCTGCCGAAGAGCATCGCGAGGAAGGGTCCCCAGTCGAACGCACCGTCCCTGTACGCCAGCGCAGTACCGAAGAGTACGGGCACGGCCGCCGCCGTGAGGCTGAACGGCCTGGCAAGCCGGAACCACTCTGCAAAAGCCTGCCGCCTAGTCGGGTTCATCATCCGGCCAATTGTGGAGAGAGTCGCCGGCGTTTTCAATCGGTCCTTTCACGGTCTTTTAGGTTACAGGTATCAGATATCAGCCGTCAGGTGTGTTTGTTAGTGGCGTCTCTACTGATCTTTCACACGCCCTTACCAGCAGCGCCCCAAGGGTACCGGGCGGAGGTGGTAACACCGCGCGGCATCGCTATCGAGAGAACCGAAACCTGAAACCTGAAGCCTGATGCCTGATCCCTAACCTGAAACCTGATCCCTATTGTGGTAGAAACGGCAATCGTGGAAGCTGACCGTTCCAGGGGACTCGCAAGTTCTTATCTCCGGCTGGTCCGGCCCAAGCAGTGGACCAAGAACGGGTTCGTGCTGGCCGGGGTGGTGTTTGCGGAGAAGGCTTTCTCGACGACCGCCGTGGCGCACGCGCTGCTCGCATTCGTGATCTTCTGTGCCCTGTCAGGGGCCGTGTACGCTGCCAACGACGTGCTCGACGTCGAGGAGGACCGAAAGCACCCGTTGAAAAGGTTCAGGCCCGTGGCGAGCGGTGAAATCTCACCCCGCGCAGCCCTCGCCTTCGCCGCCGTGCTTGCGGCCGGCGCCCTCGCCCTGAGCTTCACCGTGTTGCCCTTTGGCGTCGGGGTCGCGGGTGTGGCGTACCTCGTGTTGCAGGTCTTCTACACGACCATCCTCAAGCACACGGCGATCCTGGACGTAATGAGCATCTCGGTCGGGTTCGTCATCAGGGCGCTCGCCGGCGTCGCCGCGGTTAGCAGCCCGATCTCACCCTGGCTCATCGTCTGTACAGGTCTCCTGACGCTGTTCCTCGGCTTCTCCAAGCGCCGTCACGAGATAGCCACCCTGGGCGAAGGGGCGGTCGTCCACCGCAAGAACCTGAGAGACTACTCCGTTCCTATGCTCGACGAGATGATGAACATCATGATCTCGGCGACCATCATCGCCTATACCCTCTACACCTTTACCGTCTACGAGAGGCAGGATCAGATCTTCATGATGGGGAGCATACCGTTCGTGATTTACGGTGTCTTCCGCTACATGCTGCTGGTCCACCGCGACGGCGGCGGCAACCCCGATACGCTGCTCCTCTCCGACAGGCCCCTCCAGATCGCGCTGTTCCTCTGGCTGGTCGTGGTCGGTGCGGTCATCTACGTGATCCCACAGTGGAACGGCTGAGAAGAAACCTCGTCCTCGCCCTCGCCCTGGGCGCCGCCGTCTACCTGATCCTGGCTATCCTCTCGGACCTGGACCAACTGGCAGCCGCCCTCGATAGCTTTAATTTCGCCCTCATACCGGCGATCCTGGGCCTCGTCACCCTCTCTTACGTGGGACGCTTTTTCCGCTGGATGTACTACCTGAGGGTACTGAAGGTATCCGTGCCAACGGGCATCAACGCGGCGATCTTCGCGTCAGGGCTCTCGATGACGATCTCACCAGGCAAGCTCGGTGAGGTCCTGAAGAGCGTCTTCGTCCGCAGGGTCTCGGGCGCCCCGATAGCACGCACAGCCCCGGCAGTCGTCGCCGAACGCGCCACTGACGGAACGGGCATGGTCGCATGGGGCTTCCTCGGCGCCTTCGCCCTGACCCTGCCACCCTGGACGATGTTTATGTTCCTGGCCGTCGCAATCTTCGGTATCGCCGTCCTCCGCTCGAAACGCCTCTCGCTCGCTGCCGAGCACTTCCTCTCGAAGCTGCCGCTCGTAAACCGCTTCGCCCCACATCTCGGGGACTTCCACGGGGCTTCGAACGACCTTCTTGCGACGAAACCGCTCGTCGTGGGTACCGTCATCTCCTTTTTGTCCTGGGGCCTGGAGTGCACCGGCGTGTATCTTTGCGCCGTGGGACTCGGTGCGGACAGGCCCTTCCTCCTCATCGTCTTCGTCTTCGCGGTCAGCTCACTCCTCGGGGTCGTGAGCATGCTGCCCGGTGGGATCGGAGCCGTCGAGGCAGGACTCTACGGACAGTTCGTCACGGTTGCGAACCTCCCGACCGGTCTCGCCGGCGCACTCACACTCGTGATCCGTCTGGCAACCCTCTGGTTCGCCACTCTGCTCGGTATCTGCGGACTGCTCCTCGTGCGTCGCCTGCTCGGCGACGCGCCGCTTGAACCGGATAAACCGTAGCGCACGATCAATGCACTACTGTTCTTGCGTAGAATTGCCCTCATGCTGATAGTGCCGCCGCGACGGCTCGGAAACCCCATAGCATCCTTCCTGACGCTCTTATTGTTGAAAATATACGGATGAATAGATATAACGAATAGGAGATGGGAGAAGATAGTAGGAAGCGACGGCGGAGGTGTCGGACATGAAGGTCGAGGTATTGTACTTCGACGGTTGCCCCACCTACGAGACGGCTGTAAGGACGCTCGAAGGGGTACTCTCCGAGGAAGGGTTGGAGGCTGATGTCGAGTTGATCTCGGTCGATACCGATGAGGAGGCTGAAGGGCTCCGGTTCCCTGGAAGCCCGACGATCCGTGTGGACGGGGACGACCTGTTCCCTGTGCCTGGGCGGTCGAGTTATGCGCTCGGGTGCAGGACGTACGTGACTCCGGAGGGCCTCAGGGGTTCACCCACTGCGCAGATAATTCGCGAAGCTCTGACGAAACTCCCACCGCGGTCGTAGCGTATCTCTTGTAGTAAGCTGACGGCGAGAGGGAGACCGGTCGTGACGGAAGAGAACAAGACCATCGCACGGAGGGTCTACGAGATCATCTCAACGGGGGACTTCGACCGGGCGTGGGAGATCGTGGACAGTGAAGCCCCGGACAACGAGCTCCTTCCCGGCGATCCGCCCGCGAGGCTCATCGAGACTTTCGAGGACACCTTCAAGGAGGCCCGACAGGCCTTCCCTGACCTCAGTGTCACCGTCGAGGACGTAATGGCGGAAGGAGACAGGGTGGCGGCGCGCGTCACGATGCGCGGCACGCATCTGGGAGAATTTCAGGGGATCGCACCTACAGGGAAACTTGTGGAGGTAAAGGCGATCGACAAGTTCCGCATCTCTGAAGGCAAGATCGTGGAGCACTGGGGCCACTCGGACGACCCGAGAGGTATCTTGCGCGCGCCTCAGTGCCCCTGACCCCCCGAAAATCTGGAGGACGGACCCGCCCGGCACGTAGTCTGGTGCTACTGTTGGCGTAGCGACGCCGGGCGTTCCAAGCTCACTAGACTTTGTTTGCCCTGACAACGTAGCGGACGCTCCAGTTCGGACCCGGGGTCCAGTAGTCACCGTAGTCCTCGATACAGGTCTGAAGGGAGACGGTGTCGCTCCCCGTCGGACCTGTCACCGACAGGTCGTTAACTGGGACCTCAAGGATCTCGCTCACCGCGTAGGTGTAAGTCGTGCCGTTCGTGTCGGTGAGGAAGATCTGATCTCCTATCCCCAGGTTCGGCAGGTTCCAGAAGACGTGGTCGCTCGGGGTACCAGGATAGCCGAGCCTGTGACCGGCAATGTAGGTGTTGGAGCCGGGAACCCACGGGTAGCCTGAGCCGATGTAGTGGCCGGCGCCCTGGGACAGGCTCGCCTCTCCTGTGCCCTCGACCACGGGAACGTCCGAGATGCCCATCGCGGGCACGCTCAGATACATGGTGGTGTCCGCGGGTGCAGCCGCAGGAGAGGAAGCGGACGCAGAAGCAGATGCCGAAGCGGACGCAGAAGCAGATGCCGAAGCATCATTCGGAACAGGAGAGGGTTCCTTCACGGCCCGCTCTATCTGATCCGCCTTGTCCTCGGGCTCGGACTTGTCCGCCGTGTCGGCCGCAGATTCGGCGACGGGTTCCGGCGTAGCCTCCTGCGCCCCTATGGGTTGGATGGCCCTCTCGGTCGGCTGTGCGTCGGCCCCAGAGAGCCTCCCAGTACCCGCCAGCGCTAGCGCGCCGATCGCAAACAGCGCCACCACGCCCAGTGTATACAGCCCAAGCCTCCCCAGGCCGGTACCCAACCATCCCCTCATCGTGCCTCCCCTACTTCTCCCTCAATACAAGGGACTTCCATGCTCCCAATGGTCAACCAGTCCTGGCAACGCGGGACGCCTGCCGAGACTGGGCAGACTTTAACACCGCCACCCACGAACCGCAAGAACCTTAACAAAAGTGAAATAGATTGTTGCAACGCGACATAGTAGACGGTGATGATCTTGCCCGAACTTTCCACTGAAGATGTCTCCGAGTGATGAATTCGTGATGGGATCGATCCGGCAAGATTGGACTTTAGTGAGATCCGCCTCTCTGCGGATCAGTCCGACTCCCGCATATTGCGGCTCGCGGCTCCGAGTATGGCTGTGAGTAGCAGCAAGACTCCCGCGCCCAAGAACATGGCCCTGAGGTTGACTTCGACGAGAACACCCGCCAGGGCGAATGAGATGGGGTCCAATGCGACGGTGGCGAACAGGGCCAGGCTCATCACGCGTCCAGTTAGGGCTGCTTCAGATCTCTCCTGTAGCCACGAGACGTTGATCACGGCTAGACAACTCGCCGAAGCGCCAATCGCAAGGGCCAGTACCGTAGCAGCCGGCAGATTAGATACAAAGGCGAAGGCGGCAACTTCCAATCCGAGAGTCGCTGTAAGCCCAAGCACGGCGAGGCCCCGTCGTCGAACACGTTCGATCGAGCCAGCGGCCAGAGAACCCAGGACGGCGCCTGCGCTAGCTACTGCCACCAGCGTACCAAAGGCGCCGACTCCGCCTAGTTGGCTCTCAGCCAGCGTTGCCCCACCGACATAGAGGGGACCCACCATAGCTGCGTTGATCCCCACCAAAACGAGCAGTATCGTGCGAATGATCGGGTCCTGCCACGCATAGCGTACACCTGCGAGCAGTTCTGCAAGGGCACCGGTGCCTGTCTCGCCCTCGAACTCTTCAGGATCAGCAACAGCCTCCGACTCCGACATCGAACCATTTGGCATGACTGTGCGAGATCCCGTGACTCGGATCATAGATGCGAATACTGCTGCCGCGGCGAAGAACATGAACGCGTTCACCACGAAGCTGCTACCAAGTCCCAGTAAGGCTACGGTAGACGCGGCGATCGCAGGTCCAGCAATACCGCTGACCTGCTCCGCACCTTGTATCAGGGCGTTGGCCGCTCCCAGTCCAGCTTTATCTACTACCGTCGGAATAACCGACATCGAAGCAGGATAGTAGAGGGCATCCATCGCGCTCAGCCCGCCGGCTAGCGCGTACACGTGCCAGAGCTGGGTCGCGTCTAGAAGAACCAGTGCCGCCAGGCCGGAAAGGAGCAGGGTGCGCACCGCGCTCGCGACGAACAATACTGGAGTTGGCGAGAAACGATCGCTGATCACGCCTCCCACGGGCATAAGAACGATCCCTGGTAGTGAAGCAACGGCAAGCACGGTACCGAGCTCTACCCCCGCTCCGGAAACTCTCAGGACCAGCCAGGTCAAGGCGACGAGGAAGGCCTGGTCGGCCAGCATCGAGAGGCCCGCCCCGATCCACATCCAGCGGAAATGTCGAGCCTCCAAAAGCTTCAGCCACGGAAGCTCTCGCAAACGCGTTAGTAGGCCCACTACTTGATCTCCCGCCGTCCGTTTCTGGTGCTACATTCCTCTCTGGTGTTATATTGATTAAACATACCGACACATGGTATCGTATATTCAACAGAATGCTGGTAATGGGGACTGGAAGATCTGATGCACATCGCACAAAAATTCGAGCGATTACTCGAAACCTACCGCCACCTGGATGGGCGACGATGGACCGGACAGGAACTCGACGAGGCTACCGGTGGGGTAGTAACACGCTCTTACGTAACCAACCTGAGAAAAGGGCGAATCGAGAACCCCGGTTATGAAAAGCTACGGGCGATTGCTAAGGTCATGAACTTTTCGCCCGAACTCTGGTTCCAGGAGGTGACGGATTCAGATGCCCTTCGGGTCGAGACCGAAGATTTCGCCAACATTGCTCAGAAAGTAAATCATTTGTTCAAAGTGATCAAGAACGACACTACGGGCGAACCCTATACGAATGCCGAAGCTGCCCGCTTGAGCCTCGGCGATCTCACAACGGAGCAAATTGAACAGATCAGAACCGGGGCAAACTCCAATCCGTCTGTGGACCAGGTGGTCGCCCTGGCGGATATCTTCGGAGTGCACCCTTCGTACTTTCTCGATAGGAGCAAGAAGCCGCCTGTGCTGGATCAAGAGGTCATGGAGATCCTGCGAGACGAGACACTTAGCGCCATAGCCCACAAGAGCCTGCACTTGCCTGACCGTGAGAGGGAGATGATACTGGGTATCATCCAGCAGTTCGAGGAATCGCGCGAGGACTATGATGCTCGGTGAAACGTCAGGCGCAAGACTTCCGAACATGATTTTCAACCGTGCTCGTGCGCTCGTGAGTTCGTTACGGAACTTAAGTGCTTCGCGCTCCAGCGAGCCTGCAAGACCGATGCTTTCTGCAGAACAGTTCCAAGAGGAGTTGGTTCTCCTTGGACTCTCGGGAAAAGAGTACGGACCTGAGGAATACGCTGAGGCCCTCGGTGCTTATCTCGGGATCTCTATAGCGGTTCATGTCATACCCGACCTCCAGTATCCCGAACTCTCACATCGCCTGGCCTCTTCCGGAAGGATGGGGGAGATCCGCTATTCTGAGGAGTTGGGCATCGCAGTCATAATCGTGCCGGGAAGCCTACCTTCGCTGGTTTCGGTCTTGACGGTCCTTCATGAGCTCGGACACTTGGCCGCGGGCGATCTCCTGATCGAGCCCGGCGGAGGTCTTGGCAACACCACACCCGAAAACTCCGGAAAGGATGCCTTTGCCACTGTCCGCATCGAGCATGGGAAGAGGCTTGCGCAAGGATTCCCTTTCGCCCATGAGAATCTCAGGGAACGGGAGGCAAACATGAGAGCTTCATACGCGCTCACAGCCGGGTGTCTGGGTAGTCTGAGCCCTTACGCACTGAAGATGCACGACGTTTTATGAGTGTCGCACAGCACCAGGCGCTGGTACTCGCTGGGGTGTGTCTAGCCGGTTCTGTCTTTCTCGGGATCCTGGCTCTTTCTTCGCGGAGGACGTGGTTCGGTATATTCGCGGCTTTCAATCTCTTTCTAGGGGCGGTGCTCTTCGGCGCGCAAGTCGTGTTCGGCTTTTCGGGGTGGCGTTCCGAAGTTATGGCGGCATTATTGTCAGAATTGCCACCTGTACTGTTGATCTCTTGGGTGTGCTTGGCCCAGGCAGGTGGACTGCATAGGAGGACAGGCGCCCTCCCGGCCGAGGCAGCCGCGCAGCGTCCTCGATTGCGGGCCGTTTTGAGATCAGCGCCACTCTTTTTGCTGTTAGGTTGGGGGTTCGCAGCTGTCGTCGGGCTTGTGTGGCCATCCCCTGCCATGCAGGCATACGCACCTGCTCCATCACAGTTTGTACTCTTCAAGTGGTCCATCTCCACAGTCGAAGGCTTTTACGCAGGGCTCGCAGCCTTGGTTTTTGCGGTGGCTTCACGATCGTCGGCTGCCACAATTGCGCTTCGCTTGAAGAACGTAGCTTTCTCGATTGCATTGTTCTGTTTGTCGGCGATAGCCGTCGAATCGGCGATAGTGGCAGGCGTGCGACTCTGGGGGACGGACGAGAGTCGGCGAGAAATTGTGCAGGCATTGCTAATTCTAGAGGTCTATTTGGCCGCAACGTGCTTCGTCGCTCTCGCTCTCGGTTTAGCTCTCCGGTATACGCCGGTCATTGCCGCAACCTTCTTGCGGCAACTTCACACCAGTTGGCTGCCGGCCCAAGAACGATTCGAGTCCCTTAAATGGCGCGCAGTCACCTCGGGTCAGGCGCGTGGAGCGATCAAAGCTTCCCACCATATCGTGGAAGCAGCCAACCTGCGTGGGTTTTCACAGGCCGATACGGAAAGAGCGCTCACTACGATTCAGCTAGTTGCCACTATGAAAGATCCCTCGGCCGAGCGGGCACGCATTACGCCCGAAGCGGCACGCGAACTCTACGATTTGCAGGAGAGGATTTTGGACAACGACGCGCTGGCATCGAAGATCAGCTGGGCCTCTGACTGGGACTCGCGCATACGCGACGCAAACACCGTAAAATCTGAGCCGCTTCATGACGCGCTCAAGGCCGCGTTGGACCTCATCGACAATCGCGAGGAGCAGGCCGAAATGCAAATCCGACCGCTCTGGTATCACCTGGTCGCCGTGAGCGCAGCCGACATGGGTTTGCTCTCCCCGGCCATGATCCATACACGATTGGGTCAACAGCCAGAATACATCGTAGCTTACGAAGCCTACCATGCCGCAAAGGCTTCAGTGCGTTCCCGTACGCTCTACGATCGATAGGAGGTAGCCAAGCGTGCCGAGCGTCCTCAACGAACCAAAAGTCGTTTAGCCGCCACAGTGAATTGGAGGTGCAAAGTGAAGCGTGAGGAACACGATGACCGGTCTACTCGCGGGGAGTCGTCAAGGCAGCAGAGGTTGCTTGCAAGGGCGAGGGCACGCACAGAGCATGAACATGGTCTCTCGCTTTCGACCGATACCCCGCACTACGCTGCGGCAGCCCTTGGGCAGACGCCTTACGTTGCTCTGCCTAACTGCGGCGTAATCGTCGTGCAAAGAAAGGGCGGTTGGGGCTGCTGAAGGATCGTTCAGGTTCTGATCTACGGGTGAGAGACGTGATGCAGACGCCATCGCTGTTGCAATCGGGACGATCCGGCCCACGGATGCTGGACGCTCACATTGTCGCCGAAGAGGCCGAAGCCACAATCCGCGCCCTGCGTATCGCGAAAGACGCGCAATTCGAATCCCTGTACTCTTACTTGATCGTCGACGAACCATCGGTCCAACTGCTGCCTTTGCACTTTCTACCGCCCGGATCAGAAGATGTGGTTGGAAAAGATACTCTGCACGACCTGGGTGTGGCGGCAAAACTTGAGTACGCTCGCAACAGATGGCTGGACGATTTGGTCGACGCGAAGGATCATCCTTCTTTACCTCTCGCGGCACACCGCATCAACGATTTAGTAATCGCACTGATCAAAGATCGTTACAGGAAGGTTCTCGATGTCTCTGTGGCGGCGAGTTTCTACGACATTCTCGCCGACCTCTATGCCCGTCACAGTCTGTCACTGGTCATCGACGGCTGGAGAGCAGGTTACCCCGAGTGCGCAATGAGCTTGAAGGAGTACGTCGAACATGCCAGGGCTCGGCACGGGCCCATGCGAGCGCCTCTGGACGCGATTCTCCTGCTCACGAACGCTCCGGATAGGACGCTTCGTAAGGCGAGGGTCTCGTGGCACAACTGGGAGTTGGGTGTGCAGTTCTACGATGATGCCCTAGACGTCGAAGAAGATTTTCGGAATGGTAACCCGAGTTGGGTCGTCTCACGTACGCTCGAAATCTTCCATGGCGAGCTGGACCCAGAAGGCACGTCTGCGCCGCCCGGTTCGGACGAGTTCTATAGGATAGCTCTGACCGAGGGGACAGTTTGTCAGGCGCTCACCTACGCAGCGAGCTTCTTCGCCGCGTCTGCAAGCCAGGCGGCACAGAACTTCCCGACGTGGGCAGCATTTCAGAGCCAGTGCCTGTGCCGCACTGTCAGCCTGCGAGAGGACTATGAGAAGATGATCGCCGAAGCTAGGGAGGCCTGAATGGATTCTGAAGCGCAGCCGGTCGACCGGCTGCTTGTGGGGGTTTCTCGCTCCATAGCCATTCTGAGCTTGCCGTCGTATCTTGCCAGCCTGAAAGCCACGTTGGCAAGAGAAGTAAAGGTGATCATGACTCCCAACGCGGCCGAGTTGTTGCCGCCCTCAACCGTGGCTCTGCTCTGCGACGGGGTGTTCTTGGATTGGAGTCCCACCCTGGAGAAGCGACCTGGTCACATGGAGCTTGCCCGATGGTCCGAAATGTTCGTGGTCTTGCCGGCCTCCGCCAACGTGCTCGGCCAAGCTGCGAACGGACTCGCGACCAACCTGCTTACGACGACAATCCTCGCCTCGCCTCGGCCAGTGATCCTCTTCCCTAACCTAACTGACGTGATGTGGTCCAAGGAAGCGGTGC
>DASSJP010000478.1:0-4388 GCA_035691165.1 Rubrobacter sp. | reverse complement strand
GGCTTCAACGCCGACGTCCTCCCCCGCAAGGCTTCCCAGCGCGCCGCCTGGCAGACGCACGTCACCCTCGAAGAGTGCCACGTACCTGAAAGCGCCCGTCTGCCGGAAGCCGACGGCCTCGGCTCCACCCTCTCGATCCTCACGCACTCGCGTTACGGCGTTGGGTGGGACGGGCTCGGGCAGGCGTCCGACTGCTACGAGACGGCGCTGGCTTACGCAAAGGAAAGAGCGCAGTTCGGGCAGCCCATAGCCAGCTTCCAGCTCGTCCAGCAGAAGCTCGTCGAGATGGTCAATGAGATCTCCCTCAGCCAGCTACTCTCCATCCACGTCGGCCGTCTCAAGGACGCAGGCGAGCTCGACCCGGCGACGGTCTCGATGTTCAAGATGAACAACGTCGCGAAGGCCCGACACACTGCGGCGCTCGCCCGCGACGTACTCGGGGGCAACGGCATCCTCCTCGACTACCGCGTGATGGAGCACATGGCCGACATCGAGGGCGTCTATACCTACGAAGGCACCAACGATGTCAACACCCTCATAGTTGGACAGGCCATAACAGGCCACCGCGCCTTCTCTCCCCGACCACCGCAACGCGCCGAAGAAGGAACAGAGTAGAAACGTGTCAGAAAGCAGGAAAGAACCAGGCAGGGCTGAACTTCGGATCACACCCGAAGACGCCCGCAGCATCGCCAGCCTCCTCCGCTACGCCATAAGCCTGAACACCACAGCCGGGCTCGTCTCCCCGACCCAGCGCCGTCTCGCTACCTCCACATACAGGGCCGTCGAACTCGCCGCCCTCGTTCTCGAAGGGAAGCCGCTCGACGAAGCGGTTCGGGCTGCAGACCAGACCTGGACAGGCTCGCTCGAAGAGGATCATCTCCTCGCCCTCGAACTGCTCGAAAGGGAGCGCGACGCCCTCAGAGAAGTCCTTTCAAACCACCTGACCCCAGAACAACTCGCCGATTACCTCGAAGTCAAGGAGGAACAGTTTCTGGAACTTCTCCGCCAGAATCCCCCTAAACACAAGTACCCAGACGAACCAGGAGGTTAGCTCTCTAACACAAAACCGCGCCCCCGCTATTGCCTCAGCCCCAAGGCGCGGTAGACTCTCGTTATATGCAATCTGCACATAGACATGATATAGCCGGTGATCCGGGGTTCCCGTGGCGATAGACGGGTATGCTGCTCTGGCATTGAGGGACGGGACCCGCGTACCGGTGCGTCAGATACGGGCTGAGGACGCTCAGGCGTTGCAGCGGCTCGTCGGGCGGTCGAGCGACCGTTCCATACAATTGCGCTTCTTCGGTCCTTTAAAGAAGCTCTCGGACGAGATGGCCGAGCGGTTCGCCGACATCGATGGCAAGGACCGGTTCGCGGTGGTGGCGCTCGACCCGCAGGACCAGGGCGAGATCGTGGCCGTCGTACGCTATGGGAGGGAGGAGGGCACGGACAGTGCCGAGTATTCGGCGCTCGTCGAGGACAGGTTCCAGGGGAAGGGGCTTGGTATCGGGTTGACGCGGCACCTGATCGAAGCCGCCCGCGAGAATGGTATAAGGCACCTTCATGCGATGGTCATGCGGGAGAACATCGGGATGCTGAGCCTGCTGAGGAGCCTGGATCTCCCCGAGCGCGAACGCTGGCAGGATGGCGCCGAACACGTCGAGATAGATCTCGAGCCCAACGCCGCCGCCTGAGGCGACGCAGATCTTCAAGAATTAGCCTAGAATCTCCCAGTAACTCCGATAGGGAAAAGGTGCTGCTGACCATCACGAGCACCCGCAAGCCCGCCACGGACCTCGGCTACCTGTTGCATAAGAACCCGGCCCGGTCCCAATCCTTCGAGCTCCCCGTCGGGATGGCGCACGTCTTCTATCCCGAGGCTTCCGACGAACGCTGCACGGTCGCGATGTTGCTAGAGATCGACCCTGTCGGGCTGGTCAGGGGTGAGGGCCGTACTTTGCGTGAGTACGTCAACGACCGGCCCTACGCGGCCTCCTCGTTCTTGAGCGTGGCGATCTCGCGTTTCTTCGGCACGGCCCTTGGTGGCAAGAGCAAGGAGCGCCCCGAGCTGGCACTGACGCCCCTACACTTGCGAGCCAGGATCTCCGTACTGCCGTGCCGCGATGGCGAGGATTTCTTGCGGCGGTTGTTCGAACCGCTTGGCTACTCGGTGCTGGCCGAGCGGCATCCGCTCGACGAAGAGTTCCCCGAGTGGGGCGAGAGCCAGTACTACACGGTCGAGCTCGCGGGTGAGGTCCGTCTGCAAGACTTGCTCTCGCACCTGTACGTTCTGATTCCGGTTCTCGACGACGACAAGCACTACTGGGTAACAGAAGATGAGGTAGACAAGCTTCTCAGACGGGGCGGCGATTGGCTGGCTGGTCATCCTGAAAGAGAGGTCATCGCCGAGCGCTACCTCAGACACCTGCGCAGGTGCCTCTCCGACGAGGCTCTGTCGCGTCTGGTCGAGGAGGGGGACGATGTCGAATCCCTGGATCTAGAAGAGGAAGCCGTAGAAGAGCGCATCACCCTCGGCGAGCAACGTCTGGGCGCGGTCGTCGCCGCGCTGAAAGACAGCGGGGCGCGCAGGGTCCTCGACCTCGGCTGTGGTGAAGGCAAGCTCCTCAGAGCGCTCTTGCAGGAAAGGGCCTTCGAGGAGATCGTCGGGGTGGACGTCTCCGTGCGTTCGTTACAAAGAGCGCGTGCACGGTTGCGCATCGACCGGTTGCCCCCGATGCAGCAGTCGCGTCTCGAGTTGTTCCAGGGATCTCTGATCTACCGCGACGAGAGGTTTGCAGGCTACGACGCCGCTGCCGTGGTCGAGGTGATCGAACACCTCGACCCGCCCCGCCTCGCCGCTTTCGAGCGCGTGCTGTTCGGTTTCGCCAGGCCACGAACCGTGGTCCTGACGACCCCGAACGCTGAGTACAACGCCAACTTCGAGAGACTACCAGCCGGCGAGTTCCGCCACAGGGACCATCGTTTCGAGTGGAGCAGGGACGAGTTCCAATCGTGGTCTGATACCGTGGCGAAGCGTCACGGCTACGAGGTGCGTTTCCTCCCCGTAGGAACGGAGGATGCCATTCTGGGACCGCCCACCCAGATGGCCGTCTTCGTGCGCGATTCATCGAATGAAGGTAACGGATGAAGATCTCCGTTCCCGAACTGTGCCTTGTGGTGCTCATCGGGGCCTCGGGCTCGGGCAAGTCCAGCTTCGCTAGGGAGCACTTCAGGCCGACAGAGGTACTCTCCTCGGATTTCTGCCGGGGACTGGTCTCGGACGACGAGAACGATCAGGCATCCACCAGAGACGCCTTCGACGTCTTGAACTACATCGCCGCCAAACGACTTGCCGGGGGCAGGCTCACCGTTGTGGACGCGACGAACGTCCAGCGGGAGGCACGCGCTCCGCTCGTCGCGCTCGCGCGCGAGCACGACGTCCTACCGGTCGCCGTAGTGCTCGACCTGCCCCAGAAGCTCTGCCAGGAACGCAACAAGCATCGCCCCGACCGCAACTTCGGCCCGCACGTGGTGTCGCGGCAGAGCCGGCAGCTCAGGCGCTCGCGCAAGAGCCTGAAGCGCGAGGGCTTCAGGCACGTCTTCGTCCTCTCCTCGCCCGAGGAGGTTGCTTCCGCAACCGTCGAGCGGACGCGCCTGTGGAACAACCTGGAGCACGAGCATGGCCCCTTCGACATCATCGGCGACGTACACGGTTGCGCTGACGAGCTCGTCGCGCTGCTCGACCGTCTAGGCTACGCGGTCTCTGCGGCACAGGACGGAGCGGGCTACGCTGTCAGGCCTCCGGATGGGCGGCGGGCCATCTTCCTGGGAGACCTTGTAGACCGCGGGCCGAAGACGCCTGACGTGCTTCGCCTCGTCATGGGGATGACCGCGTCTGGAGACGCTCTCTGCATTCCCGGCAACCACGACGTGAAGCTGGCGCGCAAGTTGCGAGGCAAAGACGTACGCATCGCCTACGGTCTGGCAGAGACACTGGTCCAGTTCGAGAAGGAACCTCCGGAGTTCCGTGAAGAGGTAGCCACGTTTCTCAACGGTCTCGCCGGCCATTACGTCCTGGACAACGGAGATCTCGTCGTGGCGCACGCCGGACTGAAGGAGTCCCTGCAGGGAAGGGCCTCAGGCAGGGTCAGGGACTTCGCCCTCTTCGGCGAGACCACTGGAGAAACGGACGAGTTCGGCCTTCCCGTGCGTTACGACTGGGCCACGGAGTATCGCGGGCGCGCGATGGTGGTCTACGGTCACACGCCAGTACCCGAAGCCGAGTGGATCAACCGGACGATCAACATCGACACCGGCTGCGTCTTTGGAGGCCGGCTGACGGCGCTGCGCTACCCGGAGAAGGAACTCGTCTCGGTCCCAGCCGCGGC
>DASSJP010000477.1:0-2431 GCA_035691165.1 Rubrobacter sp. | reverse complement strand
CCAGTACGACCAGAGCTACACCAACGATGGAGAGCCCGACACCGATCACACCCCTTAAGGTCGGCCGCTCCAGCCCGAGGCTAGCCCCAAGCAACAACCCCCACACAGGGGCGGTCGCGAAGATAAGGCCCGTACTGCCCGCGCTTGAGAGGCTCACGCCGAACGTAAAACCCGTCTGCGCCGTCGCCACCCCGAAGCAGCCAAGTGCCGCCATCGGCAGCAGGTCCCTCCGCCCGAGCCTGCTCTTCGGCTCCAGGATACGTAGAACGAGCAGTAGCAGAAGCCCGCCCACCGTAAACCGCAGGGCGACCAGCAAGAGTGGCGAGATAGATGCGGCGGCATACTTGGTAACGGCGAAGTTCAGTCCCCAGAAAGTCGCGGCGAAGACCAGCGAGACCTCCGTCGCCACCGCAGCCCTGTCCTTGACTTCAAACACAGGAGCGGATTGTAACCCGTGAGTACCCAAGAGCAGGAGGAATTTGAACCTGAGACACGCAGCCCGGAAACCGTTGGAGATCCCCCGCCGCCCTGAACTACCACATCTCGTGGAAGCATCCCATTCCTGAGACCGGAGGAAGCCGCATACCCCCGGTCTCAAGAAGCTGGATATTCAGGATCGTGAATCTGGTCTTCCGAGAATTCCCAAAAAGCGGAAGTTCTTCCACGCACTCGGGTGAATAAGGGTAAGAAGGGTCAAGGCCGCTACGCCATGGCCCTCCTGATCGCTACGTGGCGCTCACCATTAGAAGGGGCACGACCGTTAGAAGGAACGACGGCGGGCTGGTCAACGCCAGTCTTTCAGCTGTTCTCCCGCCAGCTTTGTTGCGGGATGTAGCCGAGTAGTTTGCGCGCTTTCTCAGTGGACCACGCGCTGCCGGTGGCCTCGATGCGCTGCCGGATCTCCACGTTCGGCAGATGAGTCTGGATCAGGTCTTCCGTCGGCGTCTCGCTCAGCGTATCGGCTGCCGCGATGTTGAAGACCTCAAACTCGAGCCCTTTCGACTCGAGCGGAACGCCCAGTGCCTCGGGGAAGCTGGGTGCGACTGGGTACTCAACGAGCCCATCGGTTCAGGTGAGAGCTCGGTAGCTTTGATCCCGGGCCTTCGGTACCATACACCCTACGCAGGCACTCCTCTGCTGCAGAAACTAACTACTGTCGAGGTAGCGGAACCACTCCCGCGGAACTCGACAGACGCATTATTGGAGTACGCCCAGCAAACTAGGCCAACAATTGCGCGACGTATGGCTGCAGCGGGAGCGCCACGGGATCGGGGTCGAGGTGAGGGAGTGGACCCAGGGGAAGATGCGCTTGGGGCCGGGCACGCTGTACGGCTCCATCAAGCGCATGGTGGACGGCGGGCTGGTCGAGGAGTCCGAAGGGCCCGTCGAGGAGGAGACCGACGACGGGCGCGGCGGCTACGATGCGGGGAGGTGCCGCTACTACCGGCTCACCGGGTTCGGCGAACGGGTGCTGACGGCCGAGCTCGAAAGGCTCGAGGGCGTGGTGAGGACGGCGCAAGCGAAGGGCTACTTCCCGCCGCAGCGGGGCGCGTCGTCCCCCGAGGGGCCCTGAGATGGATGGCGCCGGGCACGATCGGGGCGCTGCATCCTCCGAGCGGGTTTACCGGGCGTTTATGCGCGCCTACCCGGGAGAGGTGCGCCGGCGCTACGCGGACGAGATGGCCGGATATTTCGGGGACCTGTGCCGCGAAGAGCGGCTGAGCAGGGGACCCACGGGAGTGGCGTTGCTCTGGGCGCGTGCGCTGCCGGAGTTGATCTTCACCGCGTTACACGAACGAGGCACACTGTTTCGAAGGAACGCCTACTTGCCCGCGGCGCCGGGGACGGTGGCGATGTAGGGAGCGCTCTGCGCGCTGCTCGGTGGCTCTTTGGGAGTAGCCTTCCACCTGATCGAATACTCCCTCCTCGGGGCTCTCGGGATCCTGACGGGAAGCTGTTACGGAAACGATCCGTTCGCGCGGTTCTTCACGTTCTCGATGCTCCTCGGCGCCCTCTCGCTCTCGTCGCTGGGGTTGTTCGGCCTCTACGGCGCCGTGGTCGCGCACTCTAGCAAGGCTCGTCCTGGCCCACTGGCCGGGGCGGGCGCCATCTCCTCGGCCGCGGCGGCCTTCTTGTGGCTGTCGATAAGCGGGTATGGCGCCGTCCACGACCTGGCCTCGCGATCGGCTTTTTCGCTCCCTTCGAGCGGCTGTGGAACGCGGGCGCCCTCATCATCGGCCATGATGTTCTGGTTCCTGGGACTCCTGCTGCTGGGGAAAGCAGCGGCGTTGCAACCACGCCCTCGAGGCCTTCGCGTCTTGCCGTTGGCGCTGTTCGCGCTCATAGCGCCGAGCTACGAGCTTGGGGGCTACTTCGAGATGGTAGGAAACCCGGTTACGTCGGTGATTGTCATGGGGTCGCCCAGGGATTG
>DASSJP010000476.1:0-2562 GCA_035691165.1 Rubrobacter sp. | reverse complement strand
GCACAAGCCTAAGAAGATAAGGGAGATCATCGAACGGAGGGGAGCAGAACTCGTGTTCGTGCCATCCTACTCGCCGGACCTGAATCCGATTGAGCAAGCTTTCTCAAAGATCAAGAACATCCTAAGGAAACTCGGTGCGCGCACCCATGAAGCCCTGCTAGAGGCGATGGAGGAAGCGCTCTCTAAGGTCACTCCTGCTGATGCCGCGGGGTGGTTCGATCACTGCGGCTACGAGGTTGAGGTTCAGTACTTATGAATACCGCTGTAGACGATAGAACGCACCCAGAATGCCGCCGTAGACGACGTGTGACACGATAACCGAGATCGGCGTGCGTCGACCGTAGTTTAGGGCCATGAAGCCGGGCGGTTCGAGCTGCTTGGTCGGAGTAGGACCGTCCTGCTCACTCGCCATCCGCGGGTGTATCGCGGGCAGCGCAGGCATGGCAGCGACCAGCACGTAGAGCGCGTGCACCAGACCGATAGCGCCCCCAAGCCACCAGGTCGCCCGACGCCAGCTCTCGAAGGCCGCGGCGTAGACGGAAGCGAAGATCCAACCGTTCACGAAGTGTACTCCGAAGCCTATAAGTTTCGCCCGATCCCGGTTTGGCGTGAACATGGTCCCCAGCATAAAGGGGAAACTTATCCGGCTGAAACCGAGCCTCTGGCTACCGGCCATCAAGGTCGTCAGAACAACCGTGGCGACAAACCCCCAGAGCGAGACGCCGCGCTTGTTCATGTTTGATCCTCCTTTGTGATTCCCGTTTGTGGCGGTTTGCGAATCAATGGAATGCTCTCCTGCTGCCGTTCGGCCAGCGTAAGCGCCGCGTTTATGAGGCCGATGTGAGTAAACGCCTGCGGGAAGTTCCCTAGGGCCGCGCCGGTCTCGGGATCTATCTCCTCAGCGAAGAGGCCCACGTCGTTCGCGTAAGAGAGGACGCGTTCGAATGCCCTTCTGGATCCCTCCACGTCGCCACCTCGGGCCACGCATTCCACCGCCCAGAAGCTGCAAATGCCGAAGGTGCCTTCGCCGGGCGGTAGTCCGTCGTCGGTATCACTCTCATAGCGATAGATTAGTCCGTCGCGCGCGAGCTTCTCGTGGATGCTGGCGCACGTGGAGCGCATCCGTGGGTGCTTGCCTTCTATGTAGCCGTAGTGCGGCAGGGTCAGCAGGCTCGCGTCCATCTCCTCGCCGTCGAAGGTGCGAGTGTAGCTGCCTACCCGCCCGTTGTAGCCGTGGAACTCGATATCTCGCCGAATCTCATCCCTGATGGTACGGAACAGGTCGACCGAAACCTCGAGATGTCCAGCTTCGTGCATCTTGACGAGCCGGTCCAGAGCCACCCAACACAGCACTTTCGAATGGGTATGGTGGAAGCGGCCGGAGCGCCCTTCCCAGATTCCCTCGTCCGGCTCTCGCCAGCGCCTGCACACCGTGTGGCCAAGCCCGTCGAGCATCCGGCTCGTGTCGCGGTCGAAGCGCCCACCACGGTCCAGAAACTGGGCGGCGGCATCGATGACCTCTCCGTAGACGTCGAGTTGGAGCTGCCCCTGGGCATCGTTGCCGATCCGCACCGGGCGTGAGCCCGCGTAACCTTCCAACCATGACAGCTCCCGTTCGGGCACCTTCGCCTCGCCGAACACGTCGTAGAGGACTTGGAGCTCCGGCCAGGTTAGGCGCGTTGCGTGCAGCAACCAGCCAAGGAATGCCTCCGCCTCCTCCTGATAGCCGAGGCTGAACAGGGCGCGCAAAGTGAACGAGGCGTCGCGCAGCCAGCAGTAGCGGTAGTCCCAGTTCCGTACGCCGCCGAGCCACTCGGGGAGGGAGGTGGTTGGGGCCGCCACGAGGGCACCGGAGGGTGCGTAGGTCATCAGTTTCAGTGTCAACGCGCTGCGAACGACCGCTTCGCGATAGGGTCCTATGTAGGCACAGCGATCCGCCCACTCCCGCCACCACCGAACCGTACGATCGATCCTTTCGCGTGCGGCCTCCCCGAGGAGGGGAATCACTGCGGGAGCCTCTGTGCTATAGGTCAGGGAAAGATACTTGTGCTCTCCGCTTCGTATCTTAGAGACCCCACAAGCGCTACGATCACTGTCGGACAACACCAGAGGCAGCTCGCTGCGCAGTGCGAGGGCCGCTCCATCGACCTCACACCACAGACCAAACATCCCCCGTCGTTCGAGCACCGAGCGCAGCCGACCATAATTAGGGCGAGGGTCGTAGAGAATTTCTACCTCGACCTCTCCCTCCAACCCCTCTAACTCGCGCAGCAGCTCATGCTCGGGAGTCAGGTGTGCTTGCTTGTCTTCTTCCGAGAAGACCGGCATGAGGTCGCGCAAGACACAGGCTCCGGTAGGAGTACGGAATACGGTTTCGAGCACGTTGGTATCGGTCAGGTAGCGCCGCTCCGTACGGAACTCGCCGACAGGTCGCACGAGGAAACGCCCGCCGTTGTCTGCGTCAAGCATAGCAGCGAAGATGGATGGGCTGTCGAAACGGGGTAGACAAAGCCAGTCGAGCGAGCCGTCACAGGAGATGAGCCCCGCGCTATGGCAATCGCC
>DASSJP010000475.1:0-2990 GCA_035691165.1 Rubrobacter sp. | reverse complement strand
GACCCGACCCGCCGTCCTGACGAGGAGGAGATGCGGGTGATTGAGGGCCAGATCCAGCACATCTACGACGAGTTCAAGGACAGGGTCTCGCGTGGCCGCGGGATGGAGGTCAGGGATCTCGAAGGCATCGCGGGCGGGCGTGTCTGGACAGGTAAGGAAGCGTTGGACCTGGGGCTTGTGGACGAGATCGGCGGCTTCAGGGAAGCGTTCCGCAAAGCCAGGGAGCTTGGCGGTATAGAGCGTGACACGCCCGAGGCGCTGACGAAGGTCGACCCGCCCCGCAGCGGGCGTCCGTCCCCGGCAGAGCCGGCAGAGGTCGCTTGGGAGGCGATAGGGGAGACCTGGCAAGCCTTCTCGGTGCTTCGCTCCGGCGGGGTATGGGCGATCGCGCCGTACGAAATCTCCGAAGGCTGATAGCATCTTCGTCGGTGGCCGTTTTTCGAGAAGGAACTTTACTTGAGCCAGATCTCCAACAAGGGCGTGGACAGGCGGGCGATGGCGGGGCTGTCGGCAGGACACCTTTTCACGGACCTCAACCAGGGCGCGGTGGCGGCACTGCTGCCGTTCCTCATCTCGGAGAGAGGGATATCCCTTGCGGCGGCTGGCGCCCTCGTGTTCGCGGCGACGGTGAGCTCGTCGATCGTGCAGCCGCTCTTCGGTATCTTCTCGGACAGGCGGCCCATACCGGCCTTGATGCCACTCGGCGTGTTGCTTGCCGGGAGCGGGATGGCACTCGTCGGCGTTGCCCCGAGCTATCCCCTGATCCTGCTGTGCGTCGTTGCGAGTGGGATAGGGGTGGCCGCTTTCCATCCCGAGGCCGCGCGTTTCGCCAACTACGTCTCCGGGTCTGGACGCGCGCGAGGGATGAGCTTCTTCTCCGTCGGCGGCAACGCAGGCTTCGCACTCGGCCCCGCGCTTACCACGCCGCTCGTTCTGCTGTTCGGGCTCCAAGGAGCCCTGTTCCTCGCCCTGCCAGCCGTCATCATGGCGGCGGTGCTGTTTCACGAGATCCCGCGCATGCTCTGGTTCAAACCGGACGCAGACGAGAGGGAGAGGAAGAACGAGTCCGAAGAACTAGAACACTGGGGGCCTTTCGCGCGCATGATCGGGGTGGTCATAGTGCGCTCTTTCGTCTACTTCGGCCTCGTGGCTTTCGTGGCTTCTTATTACGAGCGCGTGCTCGACAAGTCACCGGCCCTCGGGAATACGGCCCTCACGCTGATGCTCTTCGGCGGGGCTGTGGGGACCCTTGTCATGGGTCCCCTCGCCGACCGCTTCGGCAGGCGTACCATCGTTGGGGCTTCGATGCTGCTGTTGCCGCCTTTGATCTTCTGCTTCACGCTCGCCGGTCCTTTCGTGGGCATGGCATTGCTCGTCCTTGTAGGTGCGGCTACCGTGGGTACTTTCGGCATCACGGTGGTTATGGGGCAAGAATATCTGCCTGGACGCATCGGACTCGCCGCCGGTATTACGATGGGACTCTCCATCGGACTCGGCGGCATCGGGGCTCCGTTGCTCGGCCTCATCGCGGATACGAGAGGGCTCCATCTGACCATGCTGGTCATCGCAGTCCTCCCCGTACTCGGGCTCATCCTCGCCCTCACCTTGCCACGCGGGATCGGGCCCGAGAAGGACCGGTTGGTGTAACGAAACACATCCTGTCCCTGAGGGTCGAGTACCATATCGCCGATGAGAGCGGCGTCTAGAGAAGTTCATCCGTGAGAGTATTCCACCGTACCGGCGTCTTCGACTACCGTTTCAGGTGGGCCATCCTGCTGCTCTGGGGCGTGCTCCTGATCTCGAGCGCGTTTTTCGCCCCTGAGCTCTCTGGACGGCTGAAGGGCGGCGGGTTCGAGGGCTCGAACTCGGAGGCGGAGAGGGTGCAGCACCTGATGACCGGCAAGTTCGGTCTCTCTCCCGCGACTCTGACGGTGGTATTCACGGGCGACGGCATCCCTGCCCGCAGCCAGGAGTTTCAGAAGGCTCAGGAGAAGGCGCTTGCGGGGGTGCGCAAGCTGGACGACGTACGATACGTGGCGTCCTACGCCGACTCCAAAGACCCTCGTTTTATCTCCGAGGACGGCAAGAAATCCTACGCGGTGGTCGCCTTCGATATCTCCATCGACAAGACGCGCAACGCGGTGGGCGAGGTCAGGAACGAGGTCCGTTCGGACGAACTGAAGACCTACGTAACGGGAGCGCCCGCCGTCTACCAGGACCTGGAGCAGGCGAGTAACGAGGACGTGAAGCACGCGGAGAAGTACGCTTTCCCGTTCGCGGTCATCATCCTCGTCTTCGCCTTCGGGACGCTCGTGGCCGCAGGGGTGCCCGTACTGATCGGGGGCGCCAGCGTGGTGACAGCGCTCGCCGCGCTGTACTTCATAAGCGGCTTCTACGACATGTCCGTGTTCACGCTGACCCTCTCGACGATGCTCGGGCTCGGGCTCGGTATAGATTACGCGCTGTTCTTCGTAAGCCGCTTCAGGGAGGAACTGGAGGACTACCCGACGTCGGAGGCGGTGCCTCGCACGGTGGCGACTGCGGGCCGGTCCATCTTCTTCTCGGGGACGGCGGTGCTGATCGGGCTCTCCGGCCTGCTGTTCTTCCCCTTTATGTTCATGCGTTCGATCGGGGTGGCAGGCGTGATCGTGGTCTTCGTCTCCGTCTCTGCCGCCCTGACGCTTCTCCCCGCTCTCCTCGGCGTTCTCGGACCGAAGGTGAACAGGCTCGCCATCCGGCGCCGCCGGGGTGGGCCGGGAACGGCGTTCTGGGGCCGCAGCGCCGAGGTCGTGATGCGCCATCCGATCGTCGTGATCCTGCTCGCAGCTTTGATCCTCGGCACCCTGCTCTACCCCGTTGGCCACATGAAGGTCGGTATCCCCGAGGCGACCGTCCTTCCGCAGAAGTACGAGTCCCGCGCCGGGGACGACATCTTGAAGAAGAACTTCGAGTACGCCGCCCTGAACCCGCTAGAGATCGTCGCCAGGGTC
>DASSJP010000474.1:0-4643 GCA_035691165.1 Rubrobacter sp. | reverse complement strand
TAGACCTTTCGAAGATCGAGGGCGACATCTACGCCGTCGGCGCCGAGAAGGACCACATCGTCCCCTGGGCCTCGGCGTGGAAGGTCTCCAAGCTCACAGACGGCACCACTCGCTTCACCCTCGCCAACTCGGGCCACATTGCGGGCATGATCAACCCTCCATCCAAGGGCAAGGGCCGCTACTGGGCGACCGAGAACGGTGGCGCCTTCGACACCTCCGCAGACTGGCGAGAGAAGGCCAAGGAGCACGAGGGCTCCTGGTGGGAGGACTGGACGAAGTGGCTCGAAGAGCGCTCAGGCAAGAAGGTCGAACCCCCCGAGATGGGCAGCGAGAACTACCCGCCGATAGAGGACGCCCCAGGCACCTACGTGAAGGAGAAGTAGCTGACAGGCTGAACTGCTGAAAAACCGCCGCAGGCGGCGTGCTGGCCAGCGCTAATGGGAAGGGACCTTCTCATTAGCGCTTCACAGCCAGCCTTTCTTTTCGGCCAGGCGCGCCGCCTCGACGCGGTTGCGCATCCCCATCTTCTTGATTGCTGTGGAGAGGTAGTTTCGGACGGTGCCTTCGGAGAGGTAGAGCCTGGCCGCTATGTCCTCTATCGTCGCCCCGTTTGCCGAGGCTACGAGCACCTCGCGTTCGCGTTCAGTGAGCGGGTTGTCTCCCTCGCTCAGGGCTGCGGCGGCCAGCGCGGGGTCCACGATGCGCTCGCCGTTCATGGCCCGGTGAATGGCCTTCGCCAGTTCGGAGGCAGGGGCGTCCTTGAGCAGGAACCCGACCGCTCCGCTCTCCATGGCTCGCCTGAGGTAACCGGCGCGCCCGAAAGTCGTCAGGATGACCACCCGGCACGAGGGTAGCTGCTCGTGCAGAACCGACGCCGCTTCCAGCCCGTCCCCGCCGGGCATCTCTATATCGAGGAGCGCCACGTCGGGAAGTGTTTCCAGGGCGGCGGGAAGCACCTCGTCGCCGCGCGATGCCTCGGCGACGATCTCGATGTCGCCTTCCAGGGCGAGCAGGGCCGAGAGCGCGCCGCGTACCATCGCCTGATCTTCCGCCAGGAGCACACGAACGGTCATTGGCGCCCGTCCTTGTTACTCATCCCCGCTGAATGCGCTCCATCGCTTGCGGCCGGCAGGCTGACGCGTAGGCGGAACCCGCCGTCAGGCAGCGAACCGGCCTCGACTTGGCCTGCGAGGCCCGCGACACGTTCGGCAAGCCCCGAGAGTCCGCTGCCAGTGGCCTCTCCTTCACTCTTCCCCTTCCCGTCGTCGGTTATCTCGGCGTAGATCGTCTCCTCGCTCCGTGCGAGTACGATCCGGCAATGTTTCGCGCGGCTGTGCCGGATCACGTTCGTCGTCCCCTCGCGCACAGCCCAGGCGAGGGCGGCGTCTGTCGTGCCTGGCAACTGGCCTGCGGCGTTCTCGATCCGGCAACCTATGCCAGCCGCCTCGAGCATCTCGACGGCGCCGGCGAGCTCCTCGGCGAGTGTTGGCTGACGGTAGCCTGCGACGGCCTCGCGCACCTCGCGCAAAGCCTGTCGTGCGACGCCTTCGATGTCGTGGACTTCTGCTGCGGCCTTCTCCGGAGCCTCTGGAAGGAGCCTGCCAGCAAGCTCGCTTTTGAGCGCGATGAGGGAGAGGCTGTGGCCGAGGAGGTCGTGCAGGTCCCTGGCGAAGCGTAGCCTTTCTTCGTTGACGGCCAGGCGGGCTAGCTCCTCCCTCGCCGACCTGAGCTCCGCGACGGTGGCGACCAGGCGGACGAAAGCGGTCGCCCAGAGGCCGATGGCCACCGTAGGCAGCACGAGCCACGGCATGCCCGAGGTGATCCCGAGCGCCAGAGTGATGGCCGCGAGGCACGCGATCGCCACGTACGCGTCCCTGGTCAGTAGCATTATCCCGGCGGTGACGTTGATGTGGAAGAAGAGCACGCGCCACTCGTGGCCCAGGATGACGTTGAGCGCGACGGCGAGTAGTGCGAGGAACGCTATCGCCGCCCTGCGTTTCCATACCTCCGAGGGCTCCGCCGTCGAGGAGAGCGGTACGTGAAACCACAGCAACCACAGGAAGACGCAGGCGAAGAGCGCAGCCCCACCTAGAGCTAGAAAGACCCGCGCAGGCGCAGGATCCGACGTGAGGACGGCCCGGATCGGGTAGATTAGGAAGATCAGACCCAGCAGCGGGCCGAGCAACCGCCCGCCTCTCGGGAACCGGGAGAATGGGGGCTCTCCCGGAACCGATGCCTCGCCCTTCACTCTCTCATTCACGGGATCTCAAACTCCCGAGGTGGTCGTATCCGCGCCGTGGGAAGTACCGGCATGTATCGCGATTGTATTACTATCGCTGGCACCGCGCGGAAGATCCGATATACCACTCAAGAGCTACTTCCTTCGATCTCGTCCCGCCGGTCCATATCCCACAGAGAGTACGCAAGCCTTCCCTCGCGGGCATGTACCTGGACATGACCATTTTCAGCGAGCCTGGAGAGCATCTCGTCCGCCTCGGCGACGCTTAGAGAGGTCTCCAGCGCGGCGCGGGCGGCGGTGATCTCCCCGCGCCGCTCCAGCGCTTCGAGAAGCTCCTGCTCATTCCCAGGCACTGCGGGCGTCTCGCGCGGCAGTACGTTTCGGGCCGAGACCATCCACATTGCCCGCATCACGAGGAAGGGGAGGATCCAGAACAAGGGAAAGAATGGGAAGAAGTGGAACGGAGTCAGGACCGCAAGCCCGAATAACAGGAGCAGGCCCGACCCTATAGCCAGGGCCGCGAAAGGCGTTATCCCACGTCCAAAAGGCCTGATGCCGTACATTTCCGCTCCCTTCGTTAGCGCTCTGTAGTCCGACGTGTGCCGGAGAGCGCGGTTCTTCCAGTGGATGTCACAAGCAGCGCGAGGACAGCCACGAGCGCAACCAGCATGACGCGGTGGAAGATGGTGTTCAGATCCGTGCTCGGGCCTCCCCCGGCGGCAAGCGCGACCACGCCGAGCAGCACGCCTCCCAGGGCGAAGGCGTTGGCAGCGAAGGCTGCCGTCCGGGCAAACCTCGCGCGGGTGAGCACGGCGAAGGCACAGATCAATAGCGCCAGCCCGCAGAGGCTCTCGACGATAGCCGCGGGGAGTATCCTGGGTTCTGCGACAACCGCGGACCCGAGTGGAATCCGCACGCCGAGGTGCAGAAGCGCCCCGAAGAAAAACGTGGCGGCGTAGATGGCTGACAGCATGCCGACCGCCGTGGTCATGCCTGTCCGTGGATCAGTTGTGGGCTCGATCATTTTGACTCCTCTTTCAACGTTCTGCGACGGCCGGGATCACCTCGTTGCCGATGACCTCGAGCGGTGTGATCCTGTCAACGTCAGGAACCATGCCGATCACCGTCTCGACGCCCATCCCGGCGAGCCAACGGAGTTGTCCGATCAACTCGTCTACCTGCTCGCCTCTCTCGCCGACGTCGAAGGCGAACGCGCAGGTCTTCTCGATCTTCTCGTAATCGCGACCCTCGGCCTCGCAGTGCCGCCGCAACAAGTCGAGCTTGTGGGGGATCTCCGGTTTCGGACGAAGTCCGCAGGCGTCGGCGTAGCGCGCGACCAGACGCAGGGTCTTCCGCTCGCCGTCGCCGGCGATCATGATCGGCGGATGGGGCTTGCTCAGGCTCTGCGGGAGGTTCAATGGTCGTTCGAGCCTGTAGTGCTTCCCCTCGAAAGGACTCTCGTCGCCGCTCCACATGCGCAGGGCTATCTGGACCGTCTCCTCTACCATCTCGAAACGCTCCCTCTGCGACGGGAACGGGATGCCGAGTCCGCGCGTCTCCTCTTCGTAGTGGCCCGAGCCGACGCCGAACCAGGCCCGCCCGCCGGAGAGCACGTCGAGCGTTGTTACGGCCTTTACAAGGAGGCCGGGATGCCTGAAGTGAACGCCGCTGACCATCGGCACGAGCGAGATACGGCTTGTGCTCGCCGCCAGGAACCCCAGCGTCGTGTAGCACTCAGGCTCACTTGCCTCCGGCCCGCCCATGATCGGGTGTTGCCAGAGGTGATCGGCCACGCCGATGCGGTCGAAGCCAGCGTCTTCCGCAGCCCTGGCGATGTCCGCGAGGGTAATGGCGAACCGCTCCGGTCCTCCTTCCCAGTCAAAGCTATTGATTTGTACTCCGAGCCTCATACGTACGTCCTTCCGCTTCGATCTCCTACTCTTCGAGCCATTCGGTGCTCATGCGCCCGCTGGTATGGATGTCTATGTGCCTGGCCCTTCCGGAGTTGACGTACTTGTGGGGCACGCCCGCTGGTACGACCAGGATCTGGCCAGCCTTCGCCTCGATGGTGGCATCGCCTACCGTGAAGGTGACCTCGCCGTCCTGCACCACGAAGACTTCTTCGTAGGGATGGGTGTGCAGCCCGGGGCCGCCACCCGGTGGCGCGTCTATGAGGAAGAACGAGACGTTCGCGTCGCCGTGCAGGTATCCCTCGAACCTGTACGCGGTCTCGCTGTGCGGAAGCTCATCCTGTTCGATCACGTGGGCCATAGTCTCCTCCTGCGTTTCGGTCACTGTCTTTCTCTTGGGGGGCCGGCGATAGGGCTAAGGTGCAGGCCGAGCAGCAGCCAGCGTCCCTGTTCCTCGGCGAAGACGAGCGTCGCGCGGAACTGATCCTGGATCT
>DASSJP010000473.1:0-4152 GCA_035691165.1 Rubrobacter sp. | reverse complement strand
CGGCCACGCTACCTCGACCTCCTCTTGCGTCCCCCCAGCATCAACCCACTGCCGCCCTCTGCTCTTCTATCCGGGCGGCGCTCTTCAGCCTCCTGCTTCGCTGCCCATTCGTCTATAGCCCTGAAGGCTGCCACGGTTCGGGGGTCTTCGTTGATAGCCCGGCGCCGATCCCTTCCATCTGGGCTTCGGCCTCTTCCTTGCTCATCCCTGCGTACCTATCCGGGTCGATCTTGAACTCCATCACGCCCTGCTCCTTTCTCTCGCATCCGCGGAGCGGCTTTCGGGGGCCGACCCTTTCTTTGCATGACAATCGAGCACGAATCTGTAGACGTTCGCGAGCGTGGAGAGCTCAGTCTCGGGTGCGGCTTCGGCACGGGGCGCGTAGGTGATGCGAGGGTTACTCATCGCGGCCCTCCAGCCGCCGCTTTAGCTCGCCGACTCCGAGACGGCGCAAGCGTTCGATATCTTCAGGCGTGTAGTAGCGGTGTCCGCCCGGAGTGTGGCGCGCAAGTGGCAACGCTCCGAGGCGCTCGCTGTGTTTTGAAGCTGTTGTGTCGATCATGGCCCACCCCGATAATGAAAACTTAGATGAGAAGACGTAGCCGCCGGGTTCGGTTTCTCAGTGGTGAGCGGCGGTTCGGAAATCCTCAGGAATCTCTTCCCGCCAGTTCGGAGAGCCGGACGGAGGGGCTGATGATATCCGGGTCAGTCACGACGTCAAGCAGGGCGACGGTATCCGAAGTCGTGGCGGCCTCCAGTGTGGATACAAGTTCGTCAGGGTCGCGCACCGTATAACCGTCCGCGCCCAGGCTACGGGCGTAACCGGCGAGGTCCACCTCGCCTATCTCGATGCCTGCTGTTCGCCCGATATCTCGCTTCTGGTGCATCGCTATGGTGCCGTGCATCCCGTTACGGAAGACGACGACGGTGATGGCGGCACCGTATCTGACCGCGGTCTCTATCTCATGGCCCGTCATCAGGAACCCGCCGTCGCCGCAGCACGCAACGACGGAGCGGTCAGGGGCCGCCAACTTCGCCGCGACCGCGGCGGGGACACCGTAGCCCATCGCGCCGTTCGTGGAGGCCAGTTGCGTCGCAGGGTGGTTGTAGCGCCAGTAGCGGTGGATGAAAATCGAGAAGTTCCCTGCGTCGTTGGTCAACAAAGCGTCCGCCGGCAGAGCTTCGCGCATCGCGCCGACTACCCGTGCAGGATCTATTGTTTCAGATGCGCGGTCGGGAGGTATCGTGCTCGAGTCGAGGTAGGCTCTATGGGCATCGGCCCAGTCCCGCGCCGTCGGTGGGATCGGGGCGCGGTAGAGGAGTGCGGCAAGGGCGGCTCCTGCGTCCGAGACCATGCCGATCTCGGCGGGGACTGTGGCGCCAACCTCTCCGGGGTCTATGTCCACCTGGATCACCGCCTGGTCCTTGCGTGGTAGCGAGTAGCTCTGGGTGGTCACCTCGCTCAGGCGGCAACCGACGACGAAGACGAGGTCAGCCTTTTCCAGGGCCTTCAGTGTCTCCGGCGTCGTACCGAGCGTGAGGTGTCCAAGGTAATTAGGATGCTCGTTCGGGAAGACGTCCTGCCTGCGGAACGATGCGTAGACGCCGATGTCGAACGCTTCTGCGAAGGAGATCAAAGCCTCCCGCGCATTCCGCGTTCCGCCACCGGCGATCACTACCGGACGGTGCGCTGCGGCGAGCCTGCGGGCTACGGCCCGGATTTCTTCGGATGCCGGTTCGGGGCGGGGTGGAGCGGGCACGGTGGCCCCGGACTCGTCCGAGACTTGCTCGCCCAACACGTCGGCCGGCAGGGCGAGCATGACCGGGCCGGGACGGCCTGAGGTCGCGATCCTCAGTCCTCTCGCGACAAACTCGGCGAGGCGGTCGGCGCGGTGGACCGTTGCGGCCCACTTCGTGATCGGGGCGTAGAAAGCCGTGAGATCCACCTCCTGAAAAGCCTCTCTTCCGAGGAAATCCGTCTCTACCTGCCCGAGTAGAACGAGCATCGGGGTCGAGTCCTGCTTCGCCGTGTGGACCCCGATGGCGAGGTTGGATGCGCCGACACCCCTCGTCGCCATCGCCACCGCGGGCGTTCCTGTGAGTTTGCCGTCAGCCTCGGCCATAAAAGAGGCACCAGACTCGTGACGCGTCGAGATCAGGTCGAGGTCGGAGTGCTCCTCGGCGGCGTCCAGTATCTCCAGGAAGCTCTCACCGGGCACTGTGTACAGGCGCCTGACCCCGGCCCTGGCCAGAACCTCCGCCGCGACGTAACCCGCTTTGTTCGTGCTGCTATCGGCCATCTGTCTTCAGTCCTCCCAGCGATCTTGCCGTTCCCTCTCTCACATCCTACACGCTGGATCCCGCCTGGAGGTCGCGGAAGCTCGCGCACGGGCATATAGTGTGCCTGGTGAGAGATGAGGAGGAAACATTGGCTCGCGTGGTAGTGGTGGGATGCGGGGTGATCGGGCTGACGGCCGCTATCTGTCTGCGGGAGTCCGGCCTGGACGCCAGGATCGTGACGGCCGAGTTGCCGCCAGAGACGACGTCCAGCGTGGCGGCAGCCATCTGGTACCCGTACAAAGCGTACCCCGAGGACCGCGTGCTCTCCTGGGGAAGCAGAACCTTCGAGGTCTTCGAAGAACTGTCTACTTTTTCAAGCAGCGGTGTCCTCATGCGCGAGGGCGTGGAGATCTGGCACGAAAAGGTCCCCGACCCCTGGTGGGCCAGCGCCGTTCCTGGTGTCCGTCGATGTAGAGAAGAAGAACTCCCACCAGGCTACAGGGACGGCCACGCTTTCGTTGCGCCGGTGGTCGAGATGCCGATCTATCTCCAGTATCTGATGGACCGCTTCAGCGCCGCAGGAGGAAGCGTGGAGGTACACACCCTCTCCTCACTCGACGACGTGGACGCGAGCGTGGTCGTCAACTGCGCCGGGCTCGGGGCCCGCGATCTTGTAGACGACGCTTCGATGGAGCCGATACGGGGCCAGATCGTACGCGTCCGCAACCCCGGCATCGGGCGTTTCGTCCTTGACGAGGAGAACCCGGACGGCGTCACGTATATCGTTCCCCGCTCGGCTGATTGCATCCTTGGCGGAACGGCCGAGGAGGGAGAGTGGAACATCGAACCTGACCCCGAGACCGCAGCCGGCATCCTGCGCCGATGCACGGACCTCGAACCGCGCCTGATCGGCGCCGAGGTACTCGAGCACAAGGTAGGACTCAGACCTGGACGGCCCGAGATACGCCTCGAACATGAGGACGGCGGTATCCCGCGCATCCACAACTACGGCCACGGGGGATCCGGCATCACCCTCTCCTGGGGCTGCGCCGAAGAGACGCTCCGACTAGTAGAGGAAACCCTCGGCGCCTAGAGCAAGAGCACGGCGTCCTCCACCAGAACAAAACCTGAAATGTTGAAAGCGAGGCCGAAGCGTGCTGAAAGGCGCCGTGCTGACAAACCAGGCCAGAAGGGCGTAGCTTCCTGACAAGCTGCGAAGCGGCTTGTCAGCTCACGACTTGCGCAGGCGCTCGCGCCATCCTGCGCGGCGGGGCTGCTCCGCCAGCTCGGCTTCAAGGCCGGACTCGGCCTCCTTCTTGAGCGGCCTGAGCTTCTTGCTCACGCGCTTCTCCATGCTGCGCCTGACCCGCGGATAGCCCTGCACTTCTATCTCCGCGGAGAACTCCGAGCAAAGCTCTTCAGACCTCTGGACGAAGTTCTCGATCTTCTTGCGGCTCGCCTCCGTGAGCCACACGGACCGAGGCAGGTACTGGTTGGACAGCTCGTCGAGAAGCCAGACGACCCGCTCCCTGCGCTCCCGCTCGTCGCGGTCATCCACATCCCCGTACAGGGAAGCCCACATGACGAATCCCCGGTAGAGGCCAGCGAGATGCACCCGGATCTCCGCGACCGCCGACCGACGCCGCTCGACCCGTGCCCTCTCGACCTCTATCGTCCTCAATACGGAACCCCTCCTGCATATACATCTCTGTCACACGTTGCGCCCACAATCTCTTGTGGACAAGCGCCCTAACATAGCACAACATAGCGCGTTCGTTAAGCATCGGGAAGTGAGCGTTTGCGAGGAATTGGCCTCCCTGCGTAACATCTGTCTTCATCGGGGATCTCGGTGCACTCGAGATGCGCCAGGCT
>DASSJP010000472.1:0-7195 GCA_035691165.1 Rubrobacter sp. | reverse complement strand
CCTCGCTCGAGCCCTCCACGTAAATCCTACATGCTTTGGCTTGGAGACCACGCGGATCGGCTCGCTAAATGCAATGGCTCTGAGAACCAGCACCCCATGGACTACTGATACATTCGATTCCCTCCTGACTTCGCAGCATCTTGGCTAAACGCACCCGTGATTCATCCAGAATTCATCGCCATGTGCTTATTAGCGATGATGAGGTGTTGAAGACAGCAACGCGGGATATTGATGGCCAGGGCACGAAAACAAGTAAATCGCCCCGACTGTAAGCATAGAAAACCGACGAGGGAGAAACCATGAGCATCAATGCAATGACCAATGAGTCGCTCAAGCTGAGCGGTGAGTTCCGTGAAGCTGCAAAGGCAATCACGAAGGCTCCCGACGATCAACTAAAGGCGCGAGGAGCTATTGAAGAAGCTGCCCAAGATAACAACGTTACGAGTTATCTCGAGGCCCTCGTAAAGTATATCCCGACAGAGTCGATAACTTTGTATATTGCTACCGTTGCAGCAACTCCTGCCATACAGGTAGAATTGCCATGGTTTACCGAAAGACGTCTGTACTGGATCTTTGTTGTACTCACACCCGTCTTGCTATTGCTGCTCTACATGGGCAAACGCAGGACGGTTAACCTGCCAGCGTGGCCATCGCTCAAAGAGTTCCCATGGTGGAATTTGGTCGCAGCCACAATCGCTTTCGCAGTATGGGCCACCGCTATTCCGGGCAATGGACTTTTCGAAAGTGACACAGGAGGAGTTCTCGCCGGACTCCTTGCGCTGCTTATCTCGACGGTCCTCAATATTCTTTCAGCTATATTTCAAAAGAGCACCTAGAACTCATACGGGTGCTTGCTCAATGAACAAACGAACTAAAAATGATCAAAAGCAGACTTAAGCGGCTGAAGTCTGCACCAAAAGCTTGCGCAGACAGGTGGGTAGCGAAGGAGGCAATGAGGGATCGAGAGCCGATTTGATGGCTCGGTGAATCGGCAAATATGAAAGTAGCGAGCCTATCCGCGAAAGCCCTTGGGCGTCCTCACGCCTGACGCGCTGAATCCTTCAGATGCAGAGTACTCGACCGACCTCGCATGACGGCGCAGAAAAGTCGCCGTGATGACCAGTGAAGGGATACCTGCACCCGCGGTCTGCGTGGTCCAATGTCACTGCAATTTGCTCTGGAACATTCAAGGGTCATGTCGCGCTCCCTGACAGCGTTCTATTAACGTAAGTTCACCCCACGGGTATACTCGCCGCATGGGCAAGGATCGCGCAGCGTCAGGTATGGACTTCGGGGTGCGGGTCGGGGCGGTCGTGGAGCGAGAAGGAACGCTGCTCCTCGTACGCCACCAGAAACCGGACAGGGACCCGTACTGGGTCCTGCCTGGAGGCAGGCTCGAGCCTGGCGAGACGATCCCCGAGTGCGCGAGCCGCGAGGTCGCGGAGGAGACGGGCCTCACCGCCAGCTTCTCCGATGTCCTGTACGTGAGCGAGTTCCTGCGGGAAGGACGGCATACCATCGACATCGTCGCGCGCATGGCGCTGGAAGGAGACGAAGAAGCCAGCCTCGGCAGTGATCCCGAGGTCGCTCCAGGTACAGAACCGACCCTCACGGAAGTACGCTGGGTAAGCGTCGATAAGCTGCAGGAGATCCCGCTCCTACCGGACTCCATGAAAGGGCGGCTACTGAGGGACGCAGGGAGCGGATGGACCCCGGCTGAGATCTATCTGGGAAGCACCGTTGACTGACCCACAGGGCACGTTGCTCTCGGTCGTCTTGTTGGACGCGGCAGTCGCAGGGTTTGTGATCGGGGGGTTCTGGATCGCGGTCTCGCTGATGCGGAGCTTCGGCAAGAAGATAGGATACTCCCTCGCGCCCCTGGGATTCGCAAAGCCAAGAGGCGGGATCCTGGCGGGAATCGGCGCTGGGATCACCGTCGGCGTCGGCGCCGTTCTCCTTAGTCTGGTGGTAAACCCGGTCAGCGTACTCGTCCTCGAACGTCTCGGCTACTCGACGAAATCTACGGTCCAGCAACCGTTTATGGAAGGACTCGTGGGCTGGGTACGCGAGAGTCCCGGCGTGGCAGTACCGACGATACTCCTCGTCGTCGTGCTCTTCGGTCCCGCAGTGGAGGAGTTGATCTTCAGAGGCGTCGTCTTCAACGGCCTCTACCGGCTTGGAGCAATGATCTCTACGAAGTCCGTCGGGATGGAGCGCTCCGGAGTTCCTTCTGGAAGGGCGCTTTTCGCCTTCTCCGCGCTCGCCTCGTCCGTGCTCTTCGCACTGCTTCACCTGGAACCGGTTCTCTTGCCCGTGCTCCTGATACTCGCGATCACCTTGTGTGCGCTCTTCCAGCGAACGGGCAGCCTGTTGCCTTCGTTCGTCGCCCACGCAACGTTCAACTCCTTCGCCACCTTCCTCATCATCCTGAACGGGTTGAACGTACTGGACTTACCCGTCTGAAGCGAATTGCAGACGTTTGACTTCTGCAATTCGCGCTGGTCAGCACGCTCCGGCCTTGCGGCCCCGCTTTCAGTAGTTGAGTTCTTCCTGGCTCGGTTATTGTGAGAGTCCCTTTGAGAGTCACCCAAGATCCAGACCGTATTCTCGTCTCTTGGCGAACTCCCCCCATCCCGCCCGTCTGAACGCTGCGGCCATAGGTTTGTTCGCGATATCCGTGTCCGCAAGCGAGGGTTTGCCGCCGGCTCCAGATCCGGCCGCCATGAGGGTCGCAGTCCCTGCAGCGAGCAGATCGTCGATATATCTCAGTCCTCTCATCTCCGGCACCACCCCGACGTAGAAGATGGTCAGGAAACCGGGTGGCTCGACCGGCATGATCAGCCCGACGAGCTCTCCGCCAGGGGTGTAGGCGAGTTGCCACCAGGAGGGTTCGTGTTTCACTCCCCTGGCGTCCGCGAAGAACGTGCGGGCGGCTTCCCCTGACCCCAGACGTTCCCGCTCGGCCTGGATCTGCCTGTCGAGCGTGCCCTCTGAAACCCTCGCCATTGCCTCGATGAAGGCCTCGTCCTCAACCTCATCCAGCGTGCTGAAGACGAGCCGCCCCGGCACGACAGGAGATTTCTTGCCCCGCCACTCGAAGCGGATCGTCTCGCGTGTGAGCGCGAAGCCGACGACATCCAACAGCTCGGACCGTCTCTCCTGATGGTACTGGAACTGCGGATGCATCGGCGGGGAGTCGAGCACGTGCTCGATCTCCTGTGCACCAAGGACCCGTGCCCTATCCAGCACGTCGCGAAGAAGGGGCACGCCGATAGTCAGGCCCTCCTCTTTCCAAGGCACGTCGATTAGAACCAGGGCAAGAGGCCTGTCCGCTCCGGGGAGCGTCCAGAGTGCGGCCCGCCCAAGGGGTCTCCCCTCTTCTTCGATAACGAAGCACCACCCGGGACGCATGGCCCCGGCGGCAAACATCCCTTCAACGTACTTCTTGACTTCTTCATGGTGTCCTGTGCCTCCGGCCTCGACGAAGAGGTCGATCTCGTCGGCATGGATCGGACGGATGCGCATGTATGGGAGCCTCCTGTGGCACGGTTTCGCGGCTGGTGATCTTCTTCAAACAGCGAAAGCATGATGTCTGGACGCATCGGACACCCGAAGGAGCCAGCCGGCATTATAAGGCACCCGCAGCACCCCACACCACCCGGCTCTCAGCGCGGCTGTTCTCCAACGTATCTGGCCCTGGGACGTATGAGAGAGTCGCTCTGGTACTGCTCTATGGCGTGGCCGATCCAACCCACCATCCTGCCGAGGGCGAAGAGCGCGACAGCCCCTCCCGCAGGAAGCCCAAGCACCCGCGAGACCGTCGCCAGAGCGAAGTCCACCGTTGGACGCTCTCCCATCAGCTGCAGCACTTCCACGGTAACGGCCTCGCAGAGCGCCACGGCGGGACTCTCCGGATACGTCTCAGCCGTCAGGCGTAGCAATCCTGCACCGCGCGGGTCCCCCTCGGGGTATAGCGAGTGGCCGAACCCTGGTATGCGCTCCCCGCGTCTGAGCCGGCCAGAGATCACCGCCCGCGCGTCTCCACTGTTCTCGACCTCCCGCAGGAAAGCCTCGACGAGTTCGATCTCCCCTCCGTGCTTGACGCCTCCGAGCGCCGCAAGCCCGGCGAGAACGACAGCATAAGGTGTGGCCTCGGATGAAGCCACGCACCGGGCGGCGAAGGTCGAGACGGGCAACTCGTGGTCCACACAAAATACGAGCGCAGCGTCGAGAAGCGTCTCGGCACCCACCTCTCCCGGACTCCAGCCTCGCTGTAGCGTCTCGGCCAACCGCGGAGCGCTCTCTCCGGCGGCCACTTCAGTCATCATGCGGAGTATCCCGGCGCCGGTACGAGCGACGGCAGGAGGACGCAGATCGTAGGCAGCAGGGTCCTCGACTGCTGCAAGGGGGAGCAGGATCTGGAAGACCTCGACAGGCGGAAGGCCGTACACGCTCTCGCGAACAGCACGGATTCGCCCTGAGTGTTCCAGCGGTTCAGGAGGAAAGAGCGCCGGAGCCATCGCCTCGTCACCCGCCCAGATCAAAGCCGCAACTTCTTCGATGCTCTTCTCCTCAGCGAGCGCCTCTACGTCGCGTCCCCTGTAGCACAACCTGCCGTCGTCGATCAGGGTGATACCAGACTCCATCACAGGCGTGCCCCAGTGCAAAGCACCCTCCACAACCCCGTCAGGGTCCCGCCTGCGCTCCTTCCTCTCCTTGAGCCTCCGTACGTCCTCGGCCCGGTAACGCCGGTTGCGCTTCTTCCCCTCCACAGCCTCCGAACGTACCATCCCCCGACTCACGTACGCATACAAAGTCGCAGGACTCACCCCCAACTCATCCGCAGCCCGCCTCGCACTTAGATACCGCTCCTCGCCCACCCAACCACCTCCATCTCCACCAATCATGCCCGAAACCATACTTTATCTTGATTTATAAATCAATATTGATACATATATTCTGGCGAGTTAGGATGAACCATCTACGATGGCGGCTTGGATCGGCTTGAAAGGACGAACATGAGCGAGAGTTCTCGGACGGGTTTCGTTGCGGGGTTGGAAGACGTGATGGCTGCGGAGACCCGTCTGAGCGGCGTGGACGGGGAGGCTGGGGAGTTGACCATCGCCGGGTACCCCGTCGAGGAGCTGGCGGGAAGGGCTTCCTTCGAGGAGGTCGTCTACCTGTTGTGGCACGATGCCCTGCCTGACCAGGGGCAGCTTGCGGACTTTCGGAGTGAGCTCGCCGGGAGGCGGGAGCTGCCGCTGGCGACGTTGGATCTGCTACGGGCAGTGGCCGCAGAGAAGGTGCCTGCGATGGATGCGCTGCGCATGGCTGCCGGCACCGTGAGCCCTGGCACGGACGATGAAGAAGCTCTGGCGATGGTGGCGTGCCTGCCTACCATCGCAGCGGCGTACTGGCGGCTGTTCCAAGGGGAGGAGCCTGTCGCCCCCGATCCGGAGTTGGGCCATGCAGCCAACTACCTATACATGCTTACTGGCAAAGAGCCTGGGGCTGAGTTCACGCGTGCCCTGGAGACATATCTCAATACCGTCTCAGATCACGGCATGAACGCATCGACCTTCGCGGCCAGGGTCATCGTCTCAACCCGCTCGGACTTCGTCTCGGCTGTCGTCGGGGCCATCGGGGCGCTCAAGGGGCCGCTGCACGGTGGCGCGCCCGGGCCTGCGCTCGACGTGGTCTTCGAGATCGGGGAGCCGAGCCGGGCCGAGGCGTATCTGAGGGAGAAGCTCGGGCGCGGCGAGCGTCTCATGGGTTTCGGGCACAGGATCTACCGCGTACGCGACCCAAGGGCGGACGTGCTCGCCGTCGCCGCCAGGCGTCTTTACACGACCGACGGGGACAGGGAGCTCTACGAGCTGGCTTTGGATGTGGAACAGACGGCGCTCTGGCTGCTCGCGGAGCACAAGCCAGGCAGGAACCTGCAGACCAACGTCGAGTTCTACACCGCGCTCCTGCTGCATGGGCTCGGGCTTCCCACGCAGCTCTTCACCCCGACGTTCGCCGCAGGGAGGGTCGCTGGCTGGACGGCGCACTGCTTCGAGCAGAGAGCATTGGACCGTCTCATCAGGCCGCAGTCAGTTTACGTGGGGAGTAAAGACAGGCGCTGGGTGCCGCTCGAAGAGAGGTAGTTTGAGGGGGACGAAAAACGACCCCCGGAGAAATCCGGGGGCCGTACCCTTCTGAGTGTTACGCAGGTATCCCGTCTTTCAGCACGTCCGCCTTCACTACATGGGAGGCGGATGAAGTAACCCAGGATCCCGCCGGGTGTTTTGGTGGGCCTAGGTCAGAGCCACCTCTCCCAGAAGATACCCGCGACTACTACTCGATGCGTCTATCTGGATCACCTCCTTTCGCGTGCCGTCAACTTCGCGAAGTTTACTACCACGTTTTGTATCCAGCAAGGGTTATCGTCAAGATTTGTGTTCGTCCAGACGAAGCCTGAGGAGATCGAAGGCCCGGTTCGCGCTCCTTTCCCTGATAGAGTCCCGCGAGCGCGCCCAGGCGGTGAGGTCGAGCTTCTCCGCAAACGTGCCCTCCTTGTCGGAGATCCCGACGAAGACGAGGCCGACAGGCTTCTCCTCCGTCCCGCCATCGGGACCGGCGATGCCCGTTACGGAGAGCCCGTAATCAGTGCCTGAAACCGTCCTTACCCCTTCGGCCATCGCACGTGCCGCGGGCTCGGAGACGGCGCCGTGCTCCAGGATAAGGTCGTGCGGCACCCCGAGCAGACGCTCCTTGGACTCGTTCGAGTAGGTAACGAGCCCTTCTTGGAAGTACTCCGAAGATCCAGGCATATCCGTCAGGCGTTTGGCGAGGAGGCCCCCTGTGCAGCTCTCCGCGAGGGCCAGGGTTGCGCCTCGCTCCTTGAGCAGACGCCCGACAGCGCCTTCGAGGGTCTCGTCATCCTCACCGAAGTAGTAGTCGTTGAGGCGGGCGATGACCTCCTTCTCTACAGGCGCTATCTTCTCCTGTGCTTCCCTCTCGGTGGCCGCGCGGGTCGTGATGCGGAGACGAACCTTGCCCTGGCCAGCAAGTGGGGCTACCGTCGGGTCCGTGGCGTCGAGGAAATCCTGGACCTTCTCCGCGAGGGCAGACTCCCCGATGCCGGCGAAGTGGAGTGTCTTCGAGACGATGGAGCCGTCGCTGCGGGCCTGGATCAGGGGCTCCAACGTCG
>DASSJP010000471.1:0-3990 GCA_035691165.1 Rubrobacter sp. | reverse complement strand
GGGACTCGCTATCCGGCGAGTTTTGGCACGGTTGTGTCTTTAGCGGGAGGTAAGCAGGCCCAGCTCGATGGCCCTGACGGCGGCCTGGGTGCGGTCTGAGACCTCGAGCTTGGCGATGATGTGGCGCACGTGGTTCTTGACGGTGCCCGGACTGACGACCAGCTCGCGGGCGATCTGCGGGTTGGTCAGTCCCCGAGCAAGGAGTTGCAGGATCTCGGTTTCGCGGACGGTAAGCGGCTCGGCGAGTGGTTCGGGGCGGGATGGAAGATCCACCCTCCCACGGTCTGCCATGGATCTGAGGAGTTCAATGGTGAGCCTTTGGTCCAGAAGGAACTCTCCGTTCAAAACCTGCCTCACCGCCTCAGTGAGCTGATCCGGGGTCGCTCCCTTGAGGACGTAGCCTGCCGCACCTGCGATGACCGCCTCGAAGAGGTAGTCGGGGTCGTCTTGCATGGTCACCATTACGATGCTTATGCGGGGGAGCTCTTCTTTTATGGCGCGGGTCGCAGCGAGCCCGTCCATCTTAGGCATCCTTACGTCCATGAGGACGAGATCAGGCTGCAAGCGGCGGCACAAGTCCAGCGCTTCCAGCCCGTCCGCCGCTTCACCAACGACCTCAAGGTCGGGCTCGCCGGCGAGCATGCTCCTGATGCCTGAGCGCAGGAGAGCGTGGTCGTCGGCGATGATCAGTCGCGCCGGTTGCGTACCTTCATCCATAACCAACGTCCTCTCCGCCGGAGTACGCGAGCGGCACTCTTGCCACGATCAGGGTTCCTTGTCCCGGACCGCTGAGGACCCTGAACGTGCCGCCGAGCAACGCGACCCTCTCCTCCATGCCTGCTATACCGACCCTCTCTCCGTGGCCACCTCCGCTGACCGCCTCGGTCCTGCTTATGCCTCTTCCGCGATCCAGCACCCTCAGACGAATCTCCTGTCCCAGGCGCCCTAGGCTCAGGCGCACGCGTGTAGTATCCGCGTGTTTGCGCACGTTCGTCAACGCCTCCTGCGCAACCCTGTAGAGTGCTGTCTCCAGGGTGGGGGGCAGCCGGTCGTCCCCTAGCGTTTCGACGTACCTAATATCCCAACCCTCGGACTGCAACGTCTCGACCTGCAGGCGAAGGGCCACGACCAACCCGAAGTCGTCGAGAGCCGTCGGCCTGAGCCCGCCAATGACTCGCCGCGCCTCTTCGACGGTCTGCTGGATCAGGGCCAGGTTCCACTCCAGACTCTCCTTGCCACGCTCGGAATCCGGCGGATACTGCTTCGCGAAGGCCTGCAGGTGCTGCTGGACGGCGACTATCATCTGGGCGAGGCCGTCGTGCACCTCGTAGGCCACCCTGCGCCTCTCCTCCTCCTGAGCCACCACGAGCTTGCCGAGCAGCGTCCTGAGTCTGGCCTCGCGCTCCGCGAGCTGCGCGGTGCGCTCGGAGACTCTTTTCTCGAGGGTTTCGTTGAGGTGCCGGATCTCCTCCTCGGTCTCCTTGCGCTCGGTGATGTCCCATAAGAATCCTTGCCAGTAGATGGGCTCATCTGTCTCGCCACGTACAAGCACGGACTCCTCGCGGATCCAGGCATATCTGCCATCCTTCGCGCGCTGGCGATACTCTGCGCGGAAAGGCTCGCCAGTCTCGTTAGTCCGCTCGTCTTCGGCCAGTACCCTCTCCCTGTCGTCGGGGTGGAGCAGGTTGATCCAGTTCCTTCCGACGCTCGCCAGAAGCTCATCCTGGGTGTAGCCGAGGATCTGTTCGATCTGCGGGCTAATGTAGGTGAGGGCTTTAGTATCGTCCGCAGGCTGTATGTAGACGGCCGCCGGGATGTTCTCAACTATCGTACGATAACGAGTCTCGGCCTCCTGCAGCTTCGATTCAGCCCGCTTGCGATCTGTGATGTCCTGGATCTGGTCAACGAAGTAGAGTGGGTTACCGTCCGAGTCTCTCACCAGGGAGATGTCAAGTGAGACCCACACAGGCCTTCCCCCGGTTCCGATGTAGCGTTTCTCCAGCGAGTACGTGCCCATCTCGCCTTCCAGCGCCCGGCGGAAGTAGACCATGCTGATGTCCAGGTCTTGGGGGTGGGTGATCTCACCGAAGGTGGTGGCCAGAAGTTCCTCCTCAGAGTAGCCGAGGATCTCGCACAGCGCATGATTCACCCGCTCGAAACGCCCGTCGAGGCCAACCATGGCTACTCCGATGGAGGCATTGTCGAAGACGCAGCGAAATAGCGCCTACGCGTCCCGCAACGCCGCCCCAGCCCGCTTGCGTTCGGTGATGTCGCGAATGATGGCGAGCACGAAGCGCCCTTCTGCCTCATCTGACGGCCCGATCGGGTTGAGCGAGAGTTCGATCCGGATCTAGTCGATGTATACGCCGTGTCCGGTCTCTCCGTATCGAACAATGCCAGCGCGGTGTCTTTCCTTGAGATGATCCGGTACCAGAGCCTCGACGCGCAACTCGAGCGCTTCGGAGAGCGAGTAACTAAAGATCTTGGTGGCCGCCGGGTTCCAAAGGACTGTCTGCTGGCTCGCCGCGTCCGCAACGATAACCGCGTCCCTGACCCTCTCGAATAGTTTGCCGATGCCTAGATCTTCCGGGCGCAATTTCTTAGATCAGCCTCACATAGCCGCCTGAGCCAGCACGATCCTCAATTCCAACGCGTAGAGATCCCATGCTGCGTATTCTCCCACTCTTGTGACGTAATCAATACCCGCAAATTGCTCCCCGCTCATGGCCCCGAAAGGCTCCGGCACTGGCCCCAGAGAGCGGCGCCGATGCGACCTCGTAGGCGCCTATCCGCCCAAGACAACCTTCGAAGGAACGGATGACTATGTGCGGAACGCAGATATTTACGAAAAGTTTCTAAATTCTCTGTTCCAAAACCTTTACAAAGTGTAACGAGCGATGTATCATCCGGTCAGTCGGTTGGTGCGAAACTAAACCGGCAACAATTAAAGAGCCTGGGGCGCTACTCCTCCTTTCCCTTTCCCCACCTATCACCCCTAAGTGCGTTCCAGGCTCTTCCTCTTTTCCAAAGCCTGTCAGCTAGTCAGCCGGAGATGAGAACGGATTCGCCGTGCGGCGACAGCGAACCCCGTTCTCTACCGCAAAGCGGTCCCCGTCATTAGTCGGAGACCGCTTTGCGGGCAAGCTGAAATGCTGACAGGCTGAAGAGCTTTACGAAGCCTCCTGCCCTTCTGCCTGGGTCAGGTAGTAGAGGGTGTGCATGAGCTGGGCTGTTGGGTCTATGCGGTGGACGTCCACGTGGGAAGGGACATGGAGAAGGACGTCGGTGTAGTTGAGGATCACCCTGATATCGGCGTCGACCATCAGGTCGGCGACTTCCTGGGCAGAGGAGGCCGGGGTTGCGATGATGCCGATGATCTCCTCCGCTTCTGCGACGCTCTTCTTGAACTCGTCTATGTGCTTGACGACGACGTTGCCCACGGTGCGTCCGATCTTCTCCGGGTTGTCGTCGAAGACGTCGTGGATGACAAAGCCCCTCTTGGGGAGGATGGTGCTCGCTGCGATGGCGCTACCGAGGTTGCCGGCACCGACCAGCGCGATGTTGTAGGTCTGCCTCAGACCCAGGATATTCCTCACGGCCTCGACAAGGTCGTAGGCCTGGTAGCCGACCCCACGGGTACCCGAGAAGCCTATGGCGTTGAGATCACGGCGTACCTGCACGGGATTAATTCCGGTGAAGTCGCCGAGCTCCTTGCTGGAGACCGCGTCGCGGCCCTCCTCAATGAGCTGTTGCGTGGTCCTGAGATACTTCGTCAGCCTGTTTGTCAGGCCGGGTTGTAACGTCGCTCGCACCGTTTCTCCAGCTCCTTCTTCGCTGTTCGAATACTTGTGGGAGCATTGTAACAAAATGGGCCGTTCTTGCAATAAAGGTGCTCTTAACCGACAACAAATCAGTAAGCAAGCCAGGTTACAGCGGTCAGGGGACGTGCAGACGCGGTGTGGAGAGCAGGGAGAATGCTGGCGGCGTTCA
>DASSJP010000470.1:0-3007 GCA_035691165.1 Rubrobacter sp. | reverse complement strand
TCGGGATCGTACGTCGCAGCTAACATAACCAGCGTGCCTGTTGAGGGAGAATGCTCTCAGCGCGCTACGAGGTCAAGGACCAGGTGGATGAGGAGCTCTCGCGCTTTACAGCAAGCATGCCACAAGCCTAGCACCACGTACCCAGCGAAGCAGAGCCAGGGTATCCTTCGGCGTGCCCCGGCCCTTTCACGCTCGCACAAGAAAATACGCCAAATGAGTGATACGCCGTAACCCTCACTTGCGCAATAATGCTTGACGGTAGTACAACCCGAAGAGAGAGGTAGAGAAGATGAGGAAACTACTCGCCACAGGGACGATGCTGGTGTTGATGATCGCGGCGGCCACCCCGGCTTTCGCTAACGCGGTCGGCGGGGACTTTACTGTAGACGTCAAGAGCGCCCCGCAGTTCCAGTTCGCTGCTTCACTACAGACCCAGCATGGCGACACTACCGCCACAGCTGATTCCACGGCCGGCAGGTTTGCCAGCGCCGCTGATGCCTCGGCGGACGCCTCGATAGACCAGAGCCTCGATCTGTCCCAGTGGCAGCGGAATGGTGGGTTCTAGGGTTCTCCAGGCAACCTCAGCGCAAGTAGAAGGCCGGGGCTTCCTCTAGCTCCGGCCTTTCGCACGCTACATAAAATATATGCCACATGGCAGACGCGTCTGCCTCTGTCGCTCGTGTAAGGTGTCTTCGACCGGGAACGGATTGAGAGCGTTCTCTCGCAAAGGTCCTCTCGTTTCCGTCCCGCATGTTCTCCTGGGGCCGGGCTGCTCATGCTCCTATCAGGTGCCCGGCCCTCATCTTTGGGGTGCCACTACGCCGGCGGTTCTGGGCCGTCTGGGCCGGGGTCATGCACTATCGAGGGTAATTATGTAGAAAGAGGGACCTCTGACCTCGAAAATGGGACACTGGTCCCATAGGCAAACCTCTCGCCAGCCTTGACACTAAAGGAGCTATCGCGAGCAGGGGCGGGATCTCTGAACATCATTGTTCCTCCGGTCCCCCGAAGAAAGGTGATAGGAGTGACAGAGGACTGGTAGGGCCTGGTTTTCACCTTACCTACGCCACATGCTGCTACGCTTTAGGATGAATCCAGACAAACACTAGCGGATTAGAAGTCCGCTTCTCTGTCCCCTGAGCTACGGGCGCCCTTCGCGCCGGTTGGCGCGAGAGAGCGGGTGAGGGGAATCGAACCCCCATCACCAGCTTGGAAGGCTGGGGCTCTACCGTTGAGCTACACCCGCGCGGCGGCTTCGCCGAAGTACGCGTGGTCCCGTCAGCTTCGCTGTCGGGGCGAGAGGATTTGAACCTCCGACCCCCTGCTCCCAAAGCAGGTGCGCTACCAGACTGCGCCACGCCCCGCGGAGACCGGGCATGAGTATAACAAAGGGGGATGGGTGTTTAAATTACGGTCGCGGGGGCGACGGCCTCTATCTCCTCATCGAGAAAGCGGCTCCCGAGGGCGGCGAACTCTTCGGGGTCGGCGCTGCAAACGTAGGTGGCTTCGCCCACGTCATCGATGTGGCGCGGGCGACGGAGGCGGTCGCGGCGGGAGAGGACGCGGCCCACTTCCAGGGCGGTCTGTCCTGCGGAGGAGATCAGTCGCACCTCGGGACCCAGTATGCGGTTGATGGGCGCCGAGATGAGCGGGTAGTGGGTGCAACCGAGCACTACTGCATCGACCATGCACTCCATCAGGGGCTCGAGATAGCCTCGCGCGACAGTGGCGAGTTCCGGACCATCGACGACGCCGCGTTCTATAAGGGGCACGAACTCGGGACAGGCCTGCTCGTGGACCTCGACACCTGCGTCCAGGGAGTGGACGGCGCGCCTGTAAGCCCCGCTCGCCGCCGTAAGCGGCGTCGCAAGCACGCCGACGCGCCTGTTGCGCGTCTCCTCGACCGCCGCGCGCGCACCCGGCTCTATGACCCCTATCACAGGCACCTCGAAGGAGCGCTGCGTCGCCCGCAAAGCCGCAGCCGTCGCGGTGTTGCAGGCGATAACGACCATCTTCACATCCATGCCGATGAGGTAGTTGATGATCTCGAAGGTGAACCAGCGGACTTCAGCGAGGTCGCGAACGCCATAGGGAACTCGTGCCGTATCCCCGAAATATACGGTGTGCTCGTAAGGCAGACGGTCCCGGATCTCCGCCAGAACTGTCAGCCCACCGACGCCAGAGTCGAAAACTCCAATGGGTCGCGGATCGCTCACAGGCAAGCATTATATCCATTGAAAGGACCCTTTACCCGGCGTCCACGCTCAGATGAGGGAGAACAGAACCTGGATCATGGCCATCGCAACGCCCATGAACAGCAGGTCGAGACCAATGATCATGGCAGCCAGGCACAATAGAAGTCCCGCAATCACAACAACCAGAGGACCGAGTATCACGACGGCGAGCACGTTACCAACGATGCGTCCCCTGCCAGGACGCCCCTCGTGCAACTGCACCGTGGCCCCGAGACGGCCAAGACGTTGCAGGCGGCGACTTAGCGGAGGATAGAAAGTCATCAGACTTCCAGACGCCACTCCTCCCTCTACGGTACTTCGTCCCTGCGGGCCCTCGGGGCCGATCACGAACAGGTGAGCAGCCCAGCTGCTGCCAGGGATCGTCCCGCCTTTGTAGGCCAGGAGCTGGAGGGCGCGTGCCAGACCGTCGGGGTAGCGGGTCAGTTGCACTGCCGTGGCGTCCGCGAGATAGCGGCGGGCCCGCCACATCAGGGCGATCAGGGGCCCAAGCATGAACGAAACCGTGATCCAGAGCGTAACTTTGATCGCCAGGTTGGTGCACAGCATTGGCAGGAGCAGCGTGTTTCTGATGTACTTCACCATGGAGTCCTCCCGCTGCTGATCCGCGTCCATAAACCGGTCGAGATCATCCTCGCCCTCCATACCAAGATGCCTGGAAAGCATCCCCATGACCGCCACCGCCTCGGCGCCGCGGTCGGCGCTTCTCCCGCGCCCCATCGCGAATCTCACCAGCCGCATCAGGACGGTGCGCG
>DASSJP010000469.1:0-13692 GCA_035691165.1 Rubrobacter sp. | reverse complement strand
GGATCGAGAGCCACAGCGCGTACAAGATCCCGACGCAGACCAGCCATAGAAGGGCGGCGAGGTAGCCTGCGAGCACGTCAGTCGGGTAGTGGACGCCGAGGTAGAGCCTGGAGAAGCCAATCAGGAGCACCACGAACGTACCGCAGATGGCGACAGCCCACCGCGCTATCCCCTTCAGCCGGTAAGCCAGTATGAGCGTGAGCATCCCGTAGAAACCGACGGCGATGGTGGCGTGCCCGCTCGGGAAGGAATAGAAGGAGGCATGATACCCTGAGTCGAAGAGATCGGGACGCGCCCGCTCGAAGACGGCTTTGAGAACGGTCGTGAGCAGGATACTGCCCCCGGTCGAGACGGAGAGAAGTATGGCGGAGAGCTTCCAGCCTCTGCGGTAGAACAGGAACACCACCGCGGCCAGGAGTGGGAGAACGAACCAGTAGTAACCCAGAGCGGTTACGATGCGCATCGGCTCGTTCAGCCAGCCTGGGAAGGTCGAGTGGATCCAGAGCAGCACGGCCCTGTCGTACCTGAGGCTCTCACCCTCGACCACCACGTCGATCAACTCGAAGAAGGCCCAGATAACGAAGGCGGAAATCGCCAACGCTGCCGCCAGCCAGACGACGGCGAGCACTGTCAGGCGGTCAGCGAGCCACCGCACCATCTCACTTCGGCTCTTGAGCATGGAGAGATTCTAGCCCGTTTCAGTACTCATGCTATGCGTATAATCTCCGTGGCGGACGGAAGGAGACGCGGTTGCAGAACAACGAAATCGTCAGGGCGCTGGAGACGATCGCTACGCTCTTGGAGATCAAAGACGAACCGTACTACCGCGTGCTCGGTTACCAGCGGGCATCAGAATCCGTGGCCGCCCTCGGACGCCCTGCGACGGAAGTAGAGGACCTGAAGAAGCTGCCCCACGTCGGCGCGACGACCGCCGAGGTGATCAGGGATCTGGCCGAGGATAGAACTCCCCGGCTCCTCGCCGAATTGACGGCGGAGATCCCGGCCGGCCTCGTCGAGATTACGCGTCTGCCGAGCGTGGGACCGCGCACGGCAGGACGCCTGTGGAAGGAACTCGGCGTCACGAACGTCGAGGAGCTTGCTGCCGTCGATCCGGAGCGGATCGCCTCCCTCAAAGGCTTCGGCAAGAAGAGCGCCGAGAAGATGGTAAACGCCGCGAGTACGTACAACGCGACGGAGCGCAGGATGCTCCTCGACGAAGCGAGCTCTATGGGGGAGCAGGTCCTCTCCTTCGTCCGCTCGCACCCCGCGACGGAGAGGGCCGAGCTCGGAGGCTCCCTGCGCCGCATGAAGGAGACTATTGGGGACCTCGATATCGTCGCGGCGAGCGAGGACCCCGCATCTCTAGCCGACGACTTCGCGGAGGCGCCTTTCGCAGACGAGGTCCTCGCCCACGGTCCGAAGAAGGTCTTCGTCCTGTCCGGTGGGACAGAGGTGGACCTGAGGATCGTCGAGCCAGAGGCCTACGGCTCTCTGCTGCACCACTTCACTGGCGGCCAGGCCCACAACATCGCGCTGCGCGAGCGCGCCGTGAAGATGGGGATCAACATCTCAGAGTACGGCCTTGCCGAAGCCGGGACAGGCGACTACAAGCCCGTTCCGACGGAGGAGGATCTCTACTCGCGGCTCGGTCTCGCTTACATCCCTCCGGAGTTACGTGAGGATGCCGGTGAGATCGAAGCCGCCGAAAGAGGCACGCTGCCCGACCTCGTCTCCGTCGAAGACGTGCGCGGAGACCTGCACGTCCACACCAACTACTCGGACGGCAAGGGCACCATCGAGAGCATGACAGAGGCCGCCATCGAGCTCGGCTACGAGTACCTCGTCTTCTGCGACCACTCGCAGAGCCTCAGGGTCGCGAACGGCCTCTCGCCCGAGCGCCTGAGAGAGAAGATGGAGGCCGTGAGGGAGGCCGACGAAAAGTACAGTGAAATACACCTCCTGTGCGGCTCCGAGGTGGACATCCTCAGGGACGGCTCTCTCGACTACGAGGACGACGTGCTCGCCGGGCTGGACTTCGTCGTGGCGAGCGTCCACACCTCTTTCGGGGTCGGCGAAAAGGCCATGACAGAGCGCATCGTTCGTGCGATGAACAATCCGTATGTGCGGACCATCGGCCATCCGACGGGCCGCATACTCAATCGCAGGGAACCCTACGAGGTGGACGTGTCGCGTCTGATCAGTGAAGCCGCAGCCACGAACACAGCGCTCGAACTGAATGCTTACGTTGACCGCCTCGATCTGGCGGTTCCCTACGTCCGCGAAGCCGTTGGCGCCGGAGTCAGTATCACCATCGACACGGACGCCCACGACGAGAGGGCCCTAGGCTACATGAAGTACGGCGTCTCGCAGGCGAGGCGGGCGTGGGTCGAGAAAGGGAGCGTGATCAACTGCCTCCCCTTCAGCGAGTTCGAGGAGTACCTGAAGCACGGGAAGTAGTGGATGGACGACCAATTCTCCAGCCTGGTCGATCGCTACAACTCCTCGGGCAACATCCTGCGCCAGGTAGTCCGCCACGAGCTCGTAGACCGCGGGCTCTCCGAACACCTCCCCGGTCCGCCGGCCAGCATCGCCGACGTTGGTGGCGGCGCGGGCCAGCAGGCGATCCCACTCTCCCGAAAAGGCCACGAGGTCACCATCATCGACCCCTCCCCGAAGATGCTCGCGGAGGCCCGGCGACGGCTCGCGCTGGAAGACGAGGGCGTTCGCCGTCGGGTGCGGCTCGTCGAGAGTACCGGGGAGCGGGCACACGAGACGCTGGGCGGGGAGACGTTCGACACTGTGCTGTGTCACGGCGTTCTGATGTATCTGGAGGACCCGCGGCACATGATACATGCTCTCTCGACCCTGCTCCGTCCAGGAGGCATGATCTCCATACTCGCCAAGAACGCTGCCGCCCTCGCCGTGCGACCTGCCCTCGAAGGCCGTTACAACGACGCGCTGTCTTCACTGAACGCCGACAGGGACCGCGGGCGCCTCGGGGTGGTGACCCGCGGTGACACCGTCGAGGATCTCTACGAGGCTTTTCGACAGACCGGGATCGAGGCCATACAGTGGTACGGGGTGCGGGTGTTCACCGATCACCTCGGGGACAGGATGCCAGATGAGAATCTGCCCGAGATGCTCGAGCTGGAGTGGGAGGCCGGACGGAGGGAACCCTACCGGTCCGTGGCGCGCCTGATTCACCTGGTGGGAAGGAAGAAGCCTGTCCAGGGATGATCCCGTAGAAAGCCCACATCCAGGTTCTCCCGAAAAACGGCGGAATTAGTCCATTTGGGGGATGTGTCATCTAATCGCGCACGAATAGAATGTGCCTGTTATCTGTTGTGGAGTATGAAATGGGGAGAAACACGGCAATGTCTGCGTCTGGCATAGAGCATACGAACGGGGACGTCCGGACACACACACCGCTGCTTGTGATCGGGGCCGGACCGTATGGTCTCGCCACAGCAGCCTACGCCGGGCGCGTCGGGATCGAACCGCTCGTGGTCGGCAAGCCGATGGCCTTCTGGCGTGACAGCATGCCCTCAGGGATGCTCCTGCGCTCGGGCGCTGACTGGCACCTTGACGCAGCCAGGGAGTACACGCTGATGGCCTTCCTTGAGGAGCGCGACATCGACCCTGCAGACGTCGACCCGATCCCTGTCGGGCTGTTTGTCGAGTACGCCACCTGGTTCCAGGAGAAGACTGGCGTCGAAGTGGTGCCAGAGATGGTCAGGGATCTCTCGTGTACGGAGGGACAATTCGAAGCTACGCTACATAACGGCCAGCGTATCACGGCCGACACCGTAGTCGCCGCACCGGGCATATCTCACTTTACCGTCGTCCCCGAGTGGGTGGATGAACGCCTCTCACCGGGGCGCTGGTCTCACACCTGTACGACGGTCCACATCGAGGAGATGCGCGGTTCGCGCGTCCTGATAGTCGGGGGACGCCAGAGCGCCTTCGAGTGGGCAGCCCTGCTCGCAGACGAGGGCGCCGATGGGGTTCACGTCGTGCACCGTCACGATACGCCGGACTTCGCGCCCGCGGACTGGAGCTTCGTGGACGGGCTGATGGATCTCACCGCCACCATCCCGGGATGGTTCAGGAACCTGCCAGACGAAGAGCGCGAAGCGATAGCCCGCAGGTTCTGGGCCGAGGGAAGGCTCAAGCTCGAACCCTGGCTCACCACGCGCCTTGATAAACCGTTCGTCCACCGCTGGCCGCGCGCGTCCGTGCGCGGCTGCAGGGAACTTCCTGACGGGGAGATCGAGGTAGAGCTCTCTAACGGGTCTCGACTCGTCGTTGACCACGTTATCCTCGCGACTGGCTACAAGCCGGATATGAAGAAGGTCCCCTACCTGGCCGGGCTGGTAGACGACCTGGAGCTCGCCGACGGCTTCCCAGTGCTCGACGAGCACTTCCAGTCGAGCGTGCCTGGCCTGTTTATTACAGGCTTCCCCGCCACCAGGGACTTCGGCCCCTTCTTCGGCTTCGTGCGTGGCTGCCCCGTGGCGGCCACGCTCACGGTCGCCGGCTTGAAGGAGGCGCTTGACCGTACGAGATCTCCGGCGTGAGGGTGCTCCTTAGGAGCTTACGGAGATTCGTTGAAGTTGAGCCAGTACCAGCTCATATAGCGCATGGCCTCGGAGAACCTGTCGAAGTTGGCCGGCTTGGTGACGTAGGAGTTGGCGCCGAGCTCGTAGTCTCTCACCACGTACTTGTGCTCGTTAGAGGATGAGAAGAGGATCACGGGCAAAAGGTGCCGTCCGCTCGTCGTCGCGCAGCCGCTCAAGAACCTGCAGGACGTCCATCTTCGGGAGGTGTACGTCGAGCAGGATGAACTCGGACGTCATTGCGGTATCCCGCTCGTCGTGGGATCCCTCGCCGAAAAGGTACTCAAGCGCCTCCTCGCCGTTTCCGGCGACCACGACCTCGTCCACCTCGGCGACGATGCCGTGTTTGCGGAGGGCGCGCATGGCGAGGACGACCTGATCCTGGTCGTCCTCGACGAGCAGTGTGGTCTTCATGCTCACGCCGCTCCCCCTTCTGGCGGCGCATTATACTCGCCGGTCCCGCCACCGTACAGAGAACGCCGGCCGGATAAACTATGCCCCCAGCGTTCTAGCCGGGGGCGCATTTGACGATTTAAGGAAGACCCTGGGACGTGGCTTCCAAAGTGATTTGCAGGAGTACCGATCTCGTGCGAATCAGGTTCTCGGCGCTCAACAAGAATAAAAAGCTGATGGCTGAAATGCTGACCAGCTGACAGCGTCTGCAAAGTGGTCGAAGCCCACTTTGCAATCTACTTTAGAAGTTCGCCACGTCCTTCTCGGCGGTCCATACGGCGGGGTCTTCGGCGCCTTCAGCCTCGCCCTGCTCCTCGAGCCAGCGCTCGCTGTCGATGGCGGCCCGGCAGCCGTCGCCCGCGGCCGTGACAGCCTGACGGTAACGCGTGTCCGAGACGTCTCCTGCGGCGAACACGCCTGGAACGCTCGTCATGGTGTTCTCCTTCTGGAGGACGTAACCGCCCTCGTCCATCTCGACCTGTCCCTTGAAGAGGTCCGTCGCGGGGGAGTGGCCGATGGCGGCGAAGAAGCCGCTCACCTCGATGGTCTGCTCCTCACCGGTCTTCGTGTTCTTCGTGCGCACTCCCTCGACGGAGTCATCGCCAAGGATCTCCTCGATCACCGTGTCCGTGACGAAGGTGATCTTGGGGTTCTTGCGCGCCCTCTCGAGCATGATCTTGGACGCCCTGAACTCGTCGCGGCGGTGGATCAAAACGACCTCGTCGGCGAACTTGGCGAGGACACCTGCTTCCTCCATGGCAGTGTCTCCCCCACCGACGACAGCGACTTTCTTGCCCCTGTAGAAGAAGGCGTCGCAGGTTGCGCAGCCGCTTACGCCCTTGCCCATCAACTGCTGCTCGCTCTCGAGCCCGAGCCACTTGGCCTTGGCGCCCGTGGCAATGACGACGGCCTTTGCCAGGATCGGCTCGTCCTCATCCTCGGCCCACAACTTGAACGGGCGCTCCGAGAAGTCCACCTTCTCGATGTTCTCGGGGCGCATCTCAGCCCCGAAGCGCGCAGCCTGGGCCTCGAAGTCGTCCATCATCTCAGGGCCCATCACGCCGTCCCTGTACCCCGGATAGTTCTCGACGTCCGAGGTCAGCATGAGCTGCCCGCCGCTCTCGAAACCCTGGAAGACCAGCGTCTTCAGATTCGCCCGAGCGGCGTACAAAGCAGCCGTGTACCCGGCGGGGCCCGAGCCTATTATTACGACGTCGTATGCTCTCTGGGTCATCTCACTCCTCTTAAATGTGAAGTCTTCGACTTCCCTATTTTAATATATCTTACAACTCGTATAGTTTAACCTTTCACAACGGGTGTCGTTGTATCACACGGGCTGGCGCGACCCCATTCACTCCCGCCAGCCGGCCAGGAACTCCTCCTGCTCGGGCGTCAGGGTATCGACACCCATACCGACCGCGTCGAGCTTCGTGCGGGCGACCTCGTCGTCTATCTCCTTGGGGAGTAGATGTACCCTGTTCTCCATCGAAGCATGCTCGTTCGCGAGGTGGTAGGCGCAGAGAGCCTGGATGGCGAAGGTGAGGTCCATGATCTCGACCGGGTGCCCGTCCCCAGCCGTGAGGTTGACGACCATGCCGCGCCCGACTAGGTGCAATCTCCGGCCGTCGCCCATGGAGAACTCCTCGACGTTGTGCCGAACCTCGCGGACGCCGGTCGCCGTGGCCGTCAGGCCGTCAACATCTACTTCCACATCCACCCCGCCTGCGTTGGCAAGGATCGCACCGTCGCGCATCCGCTCGAAATGCGCGGCCGTCAGTACATCCTTGCTCCCCGTCGCCGTGATGAAGACCTCCCCTATCTCCGCCGCGTCGAGGGCAGGCAGCACGTCGAACCCATCCGCGTAGGCTTCGAGGCCGAGAACGGGGTCCACCTCGCAGACAGAGACGCGGGCGCCCAGCCCGGCTGCGTAGCGGGCTATGCCCTTTCCGCACCAGCCGTAGCCGAGCACGACGACGCGCTTACCGCCGATCATCAGGTTCGTGTTCTGCATGATCGCCGTGAGCGTGGACTGGCCCGTACCGTAGCGGTTGTCGAAACGGTACTTGCACCTGGCATCGTTCGCAGCGATGACGGGGAACTCGAGCATTCCCTCCCGCTCCATCGCCCTGAACTTGGCAACCCCGCTCGTCGTCTCCTCGGACGCCCCGCGGATGTTCGGAAGTAGCTCGCGGCGGGTGGTGTGCGCGAGCCGCACAAGCCCCGCCCTGTCGTCTATGAAGACTGCGTCTCTGCCGTCCGCGGCACGGTCCAGAACACGTTCGAGCTCTCTGTCTGCGTCTTCAGGGTCGTTTTCGGAGGAGGCGTAGACCGTCACGCCGCGTTCCGCGAGGGCTGCGGCGACGTCGTCCTGCACGAAGAACGGACCCGGGCTCGCCACGGCCACGTCGGCCCCTGCTTCCGCGAGGACCACCGTCAGGTAGGCCGTCTTCGCCTCTATGGGGAGGGCGACGCCGACGCCGAGGCCATCGAAGGTGCCGTCTTTCAGGTATTTGTCGCGGACGATGTTCAGGACCGGGGAATGTTCGGCGGCCCAGTCTATCTTCCTGTGGCCGTCGGGGGCGAGGGTGGGATCCTTTACGATGGACTCACTCTGCATAGCGTCTCCCTATGTCCCAGACTCTTCGGCGGCCATCTCCTCGTGGATAGCTTCTACCTGCTCGCGCCCGCCGAGCATAAACGTGCCGACCACGACCAGGATCAGGAACGGAAGCAGCGCGAGTCCTATTGTCAGGCCCGCGGAAGCAATCTTGGCGTAGCCAAGGACCAGGCCGGTCACCACGGCGCCGACGCCGCCTACCCATACTAGGACGTTGCCCGTTCCCTGGTAGCGGGGGGCCGAGACCTCCTCCGGCTCCATGATCTCCGTCCACAGCAGTCCCCAGCGCTTCACGCGAGGGTAGATCAGACGCAGCAGGATCGGTCCGAGGACCACCCCCATGATCGCGTTGTTGACCACGATCAGGATGAGGACAGGAACGAACGGGAAGATCTGCAGCAGCGCGACCCACCAGGATATTATCGCTGAGCAGACGAGCGAGGCGAGGATGGCTATGGCGATGTACACAACGAGCTTCTTGCCCGAGTCCATGTTGGGTTCGCTGTCTTCGTCCCTGCGAAAATACGCGCCCCACAGCTTGTAAGGCAGCAGCGCGAGGAAGAAGTTCCCCACGAACCCGCCGATGCTTCCTGGCGAGAGGGTTCCGAAGAAGTCCCCGATCAGGTTCCCTATCGCCGACCCCCATGCCCCAGCAGGTCCGAACAGGAGCCCGACCACGAAAGGGATCACGTTCGCGGGCCGGATCTCGACTGCCCCTGGGATTATGGGGAAACCCTTGAACGGGATCAGGATCGCCGCGTAGATCGCGGCGCTCAAAGCCACGAGCACCACCATCTGGGTGTGCCGCCACATCGTGAATATCTCTTTCATTTTTCCTCCCTTCGGTCAGAAGCATTTCAGCTTGTCAGCAGTTCAGCTTTCCGCCGTTCAGTAGTCGCATTGTCAACGTTGCACGGACCCGCGTCCCTCTGTTGACAGGCTGAAAGCGGAGGCCGGAGCGTGCTGAAGTGCTGAAGTGCTATTCATCCAAAGAACCCCTCCAGCTGTCCGTACCCCATAACCCGCAGCGTTATGGCTGCCGCCAGGAGCGCGACGAAGACTACCAGAACCACGGCGTCCCGCCGGTGCATGGCGGTCTGGAGGTAGAAAGTGCGTTTCCCACCGGCCCCGAACCCTTTTGATTCGAGCGCCATCGAGAAGACGTTCGTAGAACGGATGGTCGTGACGAAGACAGGGACGAGGAGAGGCACGTATTTCCTCGTCCTCTGGAGGATGTTCCCTGAATCCAGGTCGAGCCCTCGGGAGCGCTGGGCCTGGCTGATGGTATAGCCTGTGCCCGCTATCGTCGGGACGAGCCGCAGGGCCGTGGTGACAGCGAAAGCGAAGCGGTAGGGGATGCCGAGCTTGACTAGCCCTATGGCCACCTCCTCGTTGCGGGTCGTTGAGAGGAAGATGACGCCGGCGATGATCGTAGTGTCAATGCGTATCGCGATGCTGAGCCCGTACAGCACGGACTCGAGCTCCACGAAGAGGAAGAGCGGCGTCTTCCCTGCGCTGACGAGGGACCAGAGTACGGTCGTCAGGAGGCCCACGGCGAGCAGTATGAACCAGATGCGCCGCAGGTTTTCGAGAGATTTCGCCATGTACCCGAAGATGAGTACCAGGGCGAGCACGACCAGCTCGTAGGTTGGGGCGAGGAAGATGAAAGCGAGCACGAACGCCCCGATCAGAAGGAACATCTTGGTACGCGGGTCCAGGCGATGAACCCACGTGTCGCGATCGAGGTAAAGCGATGGGTCCACTACTCTCCCTCCGTCACGCGTACCAGCTCCTCAACGGACAGTACCGGATATCCGAGGGAGTTGCCTAAAGAGACGATGTGCGGCGGTCTGAGCGACGCGTCCCACAGCTCGTCCTCCTGCGAAAAGACCTCCCTGACGGTCCCTGAGAGGACTATCTTACCGTCCCTGACGACCGCGGCGCGGTGTGCGTACTCCGCGACGACCCACATGGTGTGGGTGACGACTATGATCGTGGAGCCTGCCTCGTTCAGGCGTCTGACGAGGTCCATCATGCTGCGCTGCTCGGCGTAGTCGAGACCTGTGGTCGGCTCGTCCAGGATCAGGACGTCAGGACGCACGGCGAGCACGCTCGCCACGGCGACCCGCTGGCGCTCTCCCTTGGTGAGCCCGAACGGGTCCTCGTCCCCGCGTCCTTCGAGGCCGACGGCGGAGAGTGCCTCGTCTACCCGTTCCCTGACCTCGTCATCATCCATCTCCCTGATCCTCGGCCCGAAAGAGACCTCGTCGAAGACGGTCTCGGAGAAGATCTGGTGGTCAGGGTTCTGGAAGACGTAGCCTACGCGCTGCCCGAGCCTGAGCATACCCTGCTTCGTGGTCTCCTCGCCCTCGACTTTTACAGTGCCTTCCGTGGGCTTCAAGAGCCCGTTGAAGTGCTTGACGAGCGTGGTCTTCCCCGAGCCATTCTGCCCCAGAACGGCCAGGAACTCGCCCTCGCGCACGGTGAGGTCAACATCTTCGAGCGCGGCGAAGCCGTTCGGGTAACGATGCGAGAGGCCCTCGACCTCGATGATGGGTTCCCCGTACCCCTCGGCTCTCTGCTCGTCCTCGGCCGCCAGCGCCCTGTGGTGGTCAGGGTTTATCCGCCATCCGCGCCTGCGGAACTCCTGAGATCCCTCCTCCGGCGTCAGGGGGAGCTGCGCCTGCCACAGGCCCATCTCGTGGAAAAAGCGCGTAACCTGGAGCGGCATGACACCGGACTCCTCCAGGAGCTCGACGTCGCGGAGGATCTCGCGGGCAGGGCGGTCGGCGATTATTTGACCGTCGCGCAGGACCACTATGCGGTCGGCCTCCAGCGTCTCCTCCGTCTCGTGCTCGACCACTATCAGGGTGACGTCGTCGCGGTCCTTGAGCTCGCCTGCGATCTCGAACACCCCCAGCTTGCCCGCCGGGTCCAGGTCCGTAGTCGGCTCGTCGAGGCAGAGTATCCGCGGCTCTATCGCGAGGACCGACGCTATGGCGAGCCTCTGCTTCTGCCCACCGGAGAGCGTCGCAGGCTGTCTATCCTCGAAGCCTTCGAGCCGCACCCGCCCGAGCACGCTCTTCACGCGTCTCTCCATCTCGTCGTGCTCCACGGCGAAGTTCTCGGGCCCGAAGGCGACCTCGAGGGCGACGTTCGTCGAGAAGAGCTGCGCCTCGAAGTCCTGGAAGACGAGCCCGACCTCCCTCGCGAACTCCCCGACCTTCCCTTCTCGGGTTGAATGCCCTCGGATCTTCACCTCTCCCTCCATGCGGCCGCGGAAGAAGTGGGGGATCAAACCGTTCAAAGAGACGCACAAAGTGCTCTTCCCCGCACCCGAAGGACCCATCACGACCACGAACTCCCCCTCGGCCACCTCGAGGTCCACCCCTTCCAGAGCAGGCTTCTGCTGTCCCCTGTAACGGTAGCCAAGACCCTGGACGCTAACTGCGGGTTCCGTCATCCTATGTACCTCCCTACTGAAGAATATTCTAAAAGTGGTCCACTCCGCTACCCGCCACCGAAATTAGGCGGGCCAGATCTCCTCGCATCAGAGGACGATGTAACCTTCGGAAGACGATAATGGACCGGTGTGGGTCGCTACCCACACCACCAAATATTGATCTCCAGCACATTGAATCGATTTCAGTGAAACGGGGTGAAAATGATCCCGAAAACAGGTAGAGAAGTTGGAAGAGCGTAGGGTCACATGCGCCCTGGAACTGGACGGCATGTTTCTCGTCTTCGAGAATGTGCCGGCGCGAGTGCACGAGGAGTCAGGTGAACCGTTCGTCTTCGAAGTGGGAGCGTCCCACGACTAGAGAAACGTGAACGCTTGGAGTGAGTTTCGAGACTGCCATTCCAACAAAGAGGTGGGCGATTCACGAAGCAGCCCTTCCTAGCGTTGTTCCCATCGTCTAGCCAATTTGGGTCTCATATTGGACGATCTGCAACGCATTCCCATCCACGTCAGCGATGATCAGGTCTGTACCTCCCCAGTCGGCGTGTGGCTCAATATCCTTGAGCATTGTTACGTTTGCTTCCCTCAGCCGTGCCGCAACGTCCCGTATGTCAGAGGTCATAAAACTGATGAATATCGGATGCCCAAGGGCCGGATCAGAAGCCCACGCCGGGTCGTTGATCTGTTTTTCGCCACCTGACTCTAGTGTAAGCCATGGTTTATTAGCCCCCTGCCCCAGAATGACTTGTGTCTGATTCTCGCTCTCCAGGTGCATTCCCATGACGTCACGGTAGAACGCCATTTGCTCTTCCAGGTCGCGTGCCTTGATTTCGACGTGTCCGATGTGCGGTTTGAAGAGGTCAGGACCTGAAGGTCTTTCCGGGACGTGGGAAAGAGTCCAGCGAATACCCTCCGGCGCAGTAAATTCTATCCGCCGCCCCCAGTCGGTTTCTTCGATCTCGCCGGTGAAAGGCACACCACGCGCTCGTGCCGCTACAACCACGGCTTCAAGATCATCCACTTGTATTCCGGGGCGGATACCCTGTTTGTGACCCCATGCCCGTCCACCACCAGCCGATGATCTGCCTCCATCGAACAGCTCGACGATCATGCTCCTGCTACCTGCCCGGTACGCGTCCCACCCGCCGCCGAGTGATGCCCAAGTACCCAGATCAGGGTCCAATTCGGCGTGCATGCCAAGGATTTCCGTATAGAAGCGATAGGACGTACGCCAGTCTTCAACACAAACACCCATGAAGTTGAGCTCAATGTCCATAATTTGCTCCTCGTCTCTGGAGGGGGCGATCGGCCGGGAGCGCCGTTCGCAGCCGGCCTATCCCTCGGCAGGTCAGCCAGGAAAGGAACCGACTCATGCTTGACATGGACCCCTTCCGCACTCTACGCCATGATGGACAACTTCTACAATATCCATCGCTACGTTCAAAATAGTCGCGCCCGAACCTATTCATCTGGTGTTCGACCGTGATGGTGTCGTACGCGTCACGGGCACATGTGTCACGCTGGATGTCGTGATCGCCTGCCGGCGCGCCGCACAAACTTTGCGCGCAGCGACCGTGACCCGCTTCGCACACGAGAGGGTACAGGAATATAAACCAATGCCAGGGGTTTCGAGGCGAGTTGTGGCGTGCCAGCTGCCTCTACGCTAGATCACACCGTAGACTTGGTACCCAGCGCCGGTATGATCTCCTCTCCGTAAGCGTCGAGCGTCTCCACCATAGCGTCGTGCATGAGGTAGATGTTGAACTGGTTCACACCGAGCTCTTTTAACATATTCAGCTTCTTTACGTGATCCTCGACGGTGCCGAGGACACAAAAGCGGTCGACGATGTCGTCGGGGACGAAGTCGGTGGAGGGGTTGCCCGCCTGGCCGTGGTGGCTGTAGTCGTAGCCTTCACGAGCTTTTATGTAGTCGGTGAGGGCATGCGGCACCTCGCCGTCCTCGCCGTAGCGGGAGACGAGGTCCGCGACGTGGTTGCCGACCATGCCCCCGAACCACCTGCACTGGTCGCGCTGGTGGGCGAGGTCGCCTCCGACGTAGGCCGGGGCTGCGACGCAGACCTTTACGCTCTTCGGGTCGCGGCCTGCTTCTTTCGCCGCGTCGTGGACGTGCTGCATGGTCCACTCCAGGATCACGGGGTCAGCCAACTGCAGGATGAAGCCGTCGGCCTTGCGCCCGATGAGGCTCAATGCTTTGGGGCCGTAACCCGCCATCCACACGTCGAGCTTGCCGTCCTTCACCCACGGGATGCGGACCTTCGTGCCTTGGGCGCCTTCGATCTCACGTCCCTCGGCGAGCTCCTTGATGACGTACATGGCTTCTTCGACGTCGGCCAGGCGGGTCGGTTTCCTTCCGAGCACGCGCTGGGCCGAGTCGCCGCGTCCGATGCCGCAGATGGTGCGGTTGCCGAACATGTCGTTGAGCGTGGCGAAGGTCGAGGCGGTAACGGACGGGTCGCGGCTCACCGGGTTGGTGACGAACGGGCCGACGATGATCTTCTCGGTCGCGGAGAGCATCTGCGAGTAGA
>DASSJP010000468.1:0-12840 GCA_035691165.1 Rubrobacter sp. | reverse complement strand
TCTCAAACACATCGAAAAGCGGATGGAATCGCTGGTCGAGGGCGTCTTCGGACGTGCCTTCAGGCGCCAGATCCACCCCGTCGAGATAGCCAAGGGCCTCACCAAGCAGATGGACGAGGGCAGGATGGTCTCGATCTCGCGCACCTACGCCCCGAACGACTTCACCGTTCACCTCTCCAGGGAGGATACGGAGTCCATCCAGGCCTACCAGGCTTCGTTGAAGGACGAGCTGATCCAGTACGCCTCGACCCACGCGGAGAACAAGAACTACCATCTCATGACCCCGCCGAGGATACGCTTCGAGACCGAGGAGACGCTCCGCTTCGGCGAGTTCGGCGTCACCGCGAAACTCACGGGCGGCGACGGTCCGCGCGAGAAGGGTGCCCCGCAGGATACCTCGGGCCAGACCCGCATCTTCCGCACCGATGAGTCTACCGGCGGCGAGATGGACCAGGGTACGTCCGCGATCTCGGTCGATGAGGCGAAGCGCCACGGTCTGGCGCGGGAGATTGTCGAGGTCGTCCTTGGGGATGAGAAACATCAGCTGGAAGGACACGGCCCGTGGACCGTAGGCCGCTCTCAGGAGAACCACATCGTGGTGAACGACCCCAACGTGTCGAGGAAGCACGCGCGGATCTCGCGCGCCGACAACGGCTTCGTCGTCGAGGACCTTGGTTCCACCAACGGCACCCTCCTTGACGGCGCTCCCATAGACCGTGAAAGGATCGAAGGCGGCGACGAGCTGACCTTCGGCCAGACAACCGCCCGCTTCATCCGCCGCATAGACTCTCCGGGCGAGGAGTCTGGCGGGAGACGCTAGGGGATGATCGATCTCCAGGTGCCGCTTCTGGCGGCGAAGGCGCTGCTCTTGCTTTTGCTCTTCGCCTTTATCTACGCCGTAATGAGCCGTAGCATCGGGGATCTGCGGAAGATCCCCGACGATGAGCCATACGTGCCCGGCCAGGGCCGCAACGGGCGCGGGGCGTACGCCCGCCGCGGCTCAGCTTCGGGGGCACCTGAACTGGTAGTCGAGGACTCGGAAATCCTTGCCCCCGAGACAAGGTTCGAGCTCAAGGACGGCGAGACGAGCGTCGGGCGCTCATCGGGGAGCAACATCGTCCTGAAGAGCGACGACTACGCCTCCGGGAACCACGCCCAGCTAACGAGACACGGGGGATTGCTCTACGTCGAGGACCTTGGCTCGACCAACGGGACCTTCGTCAACGGGCGCAAGACGGTGGGCGCAACGCCCTTGAGGAACGGAGACACCGTCAGGGTCGGCTCGACGACCTTCAGGTACGAGGAGTAGGGTGCCCTTCCTCGAATTGCAGCCGTTCGGCGTCACAGACGCGGGCAAAGTCCGTCAGAACAACGAGGACGCCCTGCTTGTCGGCGAGGGAGAGGACGAGACCCTCTTCGTCGTCGCCGACGGCATAGGCGGCTTCGAGGCGGGGGAGGTCGCGAGCTCACTCGCCGTGGACGTGCTCAAGGACCTCCAGCCGGACGAATCCTTCAAGCTGGCCATAGGAGAGGCGAACCGCAGGATCCTGGCCGCAGGCCGCGGCGACGAAAAGCTCTCGGGGATGGGTACGACCGTGGTCGCCATCCGGTTCGGCGGGACGCAGAGAGAACCCGTTGCAGAGGTGGCGCACGTCGGGGACTCCCGGGCCTACCTGATGCGCGGAGGCGAGATGAAGCCGATAACCGAGGACCACTCGCTCGTCGCCGAGCTCGTGCGCAGCGGCGACCTGACAAGGGCCCAGGCAGCGGAGCATCCCCAGAAGAACCTCATCACCCGGGCTTTAGGCGCGGATGAGGAGGTCGACGTCGACACCGCCGTACTGCCCATAGAACCGAACGACCGCATCCTGCTCTGTTCAGACGGACTCTCGGACATGATCTCAGAGACGAGGATCTCGGAGATCCTGGCCGAGTATCCGAATGATCCCGAGAGAACGGCGCGTGCCCTGCTCTCCGCCGCCCTAGACGCAGGCGGCAACGATAACATCACCGTGGTTGTCATTGACGTGAAGGAGCAGCCCTCTCGCGACGAGGTCGCCGGACGAGAGGAACGCTCCGGCGGTACAAGCGAGATGCCCGCGCTCGGGCCTTCAAGAAGGAGCAGGGACGATAGCACATCCTCCAGGAGCAAGGTCGCGCAGAGCCGCTCGCGGCGGTCTGCGAAAGCCGCACGCCGGAAGAGGCCGAGTGGCTTCAGGAAGGCCCTCGGGAAGCTCGTGCGCGGGCTGGCCATTATCGCGGTCCTCGTTATTGCCGTGACGCCTGCGTACCTGTGGGGTTCCAGCCGGTACTTCTTCGAGTTCGATGATAACGGGGAGGTGGTGGCGTACCAGGGTCTCCCTTACGCCCCGTTCGGCATCGAGCTCAACCAGGAGTGGCGCAGGCCCGGCCTCACGGAGTCGGAGATCAAAGAGCCCTACGAGAAGCCTATCGATAACCACAAGCTCTACACCAGGGAAGAGGCCGAGAGGGTTCTCGAGGACCTGGGTAGCTAGGGTGCCTTCTTCGTGACCCAACGCGCCTTCACGCCCATGATCCTGGCCCTCCTCGTGACGACTTTAGGGTTCGCGACGCTCATCTTCGTCCAGGAGGCGGCGAGCCCGCCCCTCATCTACGGCGCGTACTATGCAGGAACGCTCTTCGCGCTCTACCTCGGGGTGAGGTTGCTTTTGCCCCACTCGGACGTGCTTCTGCTGCCCATAGTCACGCTTCTGACGGGCATAGGGCTCGTCATGATCTTCCGCCTTACCTACGACGTGGAGGGGGCCCAGAACCTCGCGACGACGCAGGCCGTCTGGATCCTTATAGGGAGCGGCACGATGTTCTTGATGGTGCTGTTCTTCCGCAACTACTACCGCCTCTTCGACTACAAGTATCTGCTGGCCATCGCCGCCGTATTCCTTATAGCCTCGACGTTCACGCCTATGGGCTACACGGTCAACGGGGCGCGGCTCTGGGTCGACCTCGGTCCCCTCAACTTCCAGCCCTCGGAGTTTGCACGCATCGCCCTCGTCGTCTTCTTCGCCGGATACCTGGCGGAGAAGCGCGACGTCATGGCGGCGACGAGCCGCAGCTTCCTCGGCGTCGAGCTGCCGGCGATCAAGTACTTCGGGCCCGTCGCCCTGGTCTGGGCGGCATCCCTCGGCCTCCTCGTCTTCGAGAAGGATCTCGGGTCTAGCCTGCTCTTCTTCGCCGTCCCGCTGCTGATGCTCTACGCCGCGACGGGCCGGATAGCTTACGTGCTGCTCGGCGGAATCCTCTTCTCCTTCGGCTCTTTCATTACCTTCCTCCTCTTCGATCACGTGCAGGTGCGGGTGCAGAGCTGGATCGACCCTTGGCAGGACCCCGACGGGACGGGGTTTCAGATCCTCCAGAGCATCTTCAACATCGCCGACGGAGGCCTGCTCGGCACCGGGCTCGGTGCAGGCTTCGCCCAGACCATCCCCGAGGTCGAGACTGACTTCGTCTTCTCGGCGATAGCGAGCGAGCTCGGACTTCTAGGGGCGACTGCTGTCCTGCTCGCCTTCCTCGCCTTCACGTACAGGGGGACGAAGATAGCCCTGCTCGCCGAGGACGACGGCTCCAAGCTCCTCGCCTTCGGGCTCACGGCCATGTTCGCCCTCCAGACCCTCGTCATCGTCGGCGGGGTCACCAAGGCCATACCGCTCACGGGTATCACGCTTCCCTTCGTCTCCTACGGCGGCTCCTCCGTCGTCGGCAACTTCATCCTGACGGGCCTTTTGCTGCTGGTCTCCGAGAGGGCTGGGAGGCGCGAGGCCGAGGGGCTCGCCTACAGGGATGACCAGTGGGGGGCTTCGTGAACGCGCACCTCAGGCGCACCTTCTACCTGTTCGTGGCTGGGTTCGTCGGGCTCGTCGTGATGCTCGCCTACTGGCAGGTCTACTCAAGGGAGGCGCTGGCCAACAACCCCGAGAACGGGTTCCAGACCCAGCGGAGCATCTCATCGCCGCGGGGTTTGATCCTGGCCGGCGACGGCGAGACCGTGCTCGCCAAGAGCGTCAAGCGCCAGACCCCGGCGGGCCCCGTCTACGACCGTATCTACCCTCTCGGCGAGCCGTTCTCCAACGTGGTCGGCTACTGGAGCACCCGATACGGGGCTACGGGAATCGAGATCGGCAACAACTCCGACCTCTCGAGCATCGTAGGGGAGCCGCAGACCCTGGACGACCTCATAAATCGGGCAACGGGCGGCCCTCAGCCGGGTAACAACGTCGTCCTCACCCTCGATCCGGAGCTCCAGCAACTCGCCTATCAGGAGCTCCGCGAAAGCTCGACGGGCAGGGGCTCCGTGGTCGCCGTGAACCCGAAGACAGGCGAGATCCTCGCGATGGCCTCCTCGCCCTCCTTCGACCCGAACAACATCGACGAGAACTTCCCGGAGCTCGCCGAGAACCCCGGCGATCCCCTCATCAACCGCGCGACCCAGAGCCTCTACCCGCCGGGCTCGGTCTTCAAGGTGATAACCGCCGCCGCTGCGCTCGAGGCCGGTGTCAGCCCGCAGGACACCTTCTTCGACGACGGCTCATACGAGCTGCCCGGCTACACCGTCCACAACTTCGAGGGCAAGGACTACGGGGAGGTGACCTTCACGAAGGCGCTGGCGTACTCTATCAACGTGGTCTTCGCGAAGATCGCGGTCAACATCGTTGGTGCGGAAGCCCTGACGCAGATGGCACTGAACTTCGGCTTCGGCGACCCCTACGATGACTTCTCGATACCGGTCTCGGGGAGCAGCGTCAACAGCCTTCCACCCGAGCAATGGACCACTGGCACCCTCGCCCAGACGGCATTCGGCCAGGGCGAGGTACAGACCAATTCCTTCCAGATGGCGCTTGTCGCCGCCGCCATCGCCAACGACGGCAAGCTCATGCAACCACGCCTCGTGCGCGAGGTCCGCTCTCCCGACGGCATAATCCTCGACAAGCCGACAGCGAGCGTCCGCGAGCAGGCGATCCCGGCCGACACCGCAAGAACCCTGAACGAGATGATGCAGCAGGTCATCATCCAGGGCGGGCTGACCGAGGCCGAGATACCCGGCGTAAAGGTCGCAGGGAAGACAGGGACCGCCGAGTCGGGGAACGGACTACCGCACTCGTGGTGGATCACCTTCGCCCCCGCCGACGACCCGAAGATCGCGATGTGCGTGATGATCGAGAACGGCGGCAGGGCCGATAGAGGCGCTCTGCCCATAGCGGCCCCCCTGATGAGAGCCTACCTCGAGGATGGTGTCTGAATGACTACTGCCCCCCCGTTTATAATGTTGAGTTAGTGCAGCAGCTCGTAGACAATCGTTACAGGATTCTTAAGCCGCTCGGCAGCGGCGGTATGGCCGACGTTTACCTTGCCCACGACGCAATTCTGGACAGGGACGTGGCCCTGAAGGTGATGAGCACGCGCTACGCGAGCGACGATGAGTTCGTCGAGCGCTTCAAGCGCGAGGCCCAGAGCGCCGCCGCACTCTCGCACCCGAACATCGTCTCCATCTTCGACAGGGGCGAATCCGAGGACGGGACGTACTACATCGCGATGGAGTACCTGCCAGGCGGCACCCTGAAGGACCGCATCCTGAAACGCGGGGCGCTCCCCGCCCATACGGCGGCGGCCGTGGCGCTCCAGATGGCTGAGGCCCTCCGGGCCGCGCACGAGCGCGACGTCATACATCGCGACATCAAGCCGCACAACATCCTCATCACCGCCTCAGGTGACGTGAAGGTCACGGACTTCGGCATAGCCCGCGCCGCGTCGTCTTCGACGATGACCAGGACCGGCCACATCCTTGGTACGGCCCACTACATCTCACCCGAGCAGGCGATGGGCGAGCCCGTCGGCCCGTCGAGCGACCTCTACTCTCTGGGCGTCGTCCTCTACGAGATGCTCACGGGCGAGCTGCCCTTCGATGCGGATACGCCTCTAGGGATCGCGATGAAGCACGTCAACGGGCACGTGGTCCCGCCGCAGACCGTAAACCCTAAGGTCCCTGACGGCATTAACGCCATAACGCTCAGGTTGCTCGCCAAGAACCCCGAGGACCGTTACCCGAGCGACTCGGAGCTAATAGAAGATCTCGAACGCGTCTCCGCGGGCCTCGACCCCGCGGGCGCCACGACAGAGATGATGACCCGAGACATGCCCGTGGCGGCGACCACACGCATCAACAGGCCACTTCCTCCTCAGAGGGCGGGCCGGGACAAGAAGCGTCGTAGGGGGGCTGCACCACTTCTGATCGCGCTCCTGGCGCTCTTGATCCTGGCTCCTCTCGTCTGGGCCGGCTATAGCCTGCTTCAGGACAGGCAGGCCGGCCAGAAGCTGCCGCAGATCGGCGTCCCGGACCTCGTGGGCATGAGCCTGGATGAGGCAAGAAACGAGGTCGGGGACGATTTCGATCTCGAGGTGACGGACAGCGTGGATGGCGAGAAACCCGTGGACACCATACTGAACCAGGACCCGAGCAGCGGAAAGGCCGAGAAAGGCTCCAAGATTTCGCTCACCGTCGTCGGGACACAGGTGGCCGGCGTGCCCAACGTCGTTGGCTCGGAGCGCGCGGAGGCGGAGCAGAAACTGAGTGACGCGGGCTTCGAGGTCCAGGTCGATGAGCAGGAGAGCTCTTTCGACGACGAAGGAAAGGTCATTAGCCAGGACCCGGGGAGCGGTACGCAGGCGGAGGTCGGGTCGGGGGTGACCATCACCGTGGGTACGGGACCATCGAGCGTGGAGGTGCCACGCCTTTACGGCAACACCTCGGCGCAGGCGGAGTCGATACTCCAGCAGACAGGCCTGAAGCTCGGCACCCGGAGCCAGGACTACAGCAACGACGTTGCGGAGGGCGGCATCTTCTTCCAGGACCCCGCGGCGGGGCAGGACGTAGAGCCGGGAACCGCTGTGAACGTCACGATTAGCCTGGGTCCCGAGCAGGTCAAGGTCCCTGAAGTCTACGGCCTGAGCCTCGCGGCGGCGCAGACGACCCTGTCCAACGCCGGGCTGAACTCAACCCCCGTCGAAGTGGAGGGCGACGAGGCGGCAGGCACAGCGCTCGCGACGGACCCAGGGGTCGGCGCACTGCTGGATCCAGGCTCCACCGTGACCCTCTACTACAGCGCAGGTCCCCCTCCTGTCACCAACGCCTCCCCGGACGCTTCGGCCTCCCAAAATGCTTCGGCCTCCCAAAATCCGAAGCAAGAGGATCAGAATCAAGGGAACGGCAACGACAATCCCGCCAGTAACAACAAGCCGAATAACAAATCTCCGAATAGCAAACCTAACACCAGCAACAACAGCGGGCCAGGCAAGGGTGGACTCTTGGAGAACGTAAGGGAGAACACGCCGAAGGGCAACAAGGGCAAGAAGAGCAAGTAAGGTCACCTGACTTCGCGTCAGGGACTCAGGACCCTTCGAGAATCTCCCGCCTGACGTAATCTCCTAGGGCCCGTGCGGTCGTCTCCACGGGAGGGTCTACCTCGACGAAGCTGTGGCGGCCTATGGCGTTCTCCCGCAGCCAGTCCTCCCCTACCCGCTTCGCGCGTCCGAGGTCGTAGCCGGTCTCGAAGTAGAGAGCGCGTAGATCACCTGCCGGCAGCTCGATTATCAGGATGGGGTACTTACCGGGCGAGTTCGCCCTGATCCTGACCGCTTCGTCCGGCGTGGTGCCTTCCATACATGGAGTTTATACGAGCGCCACACGCAAGAGAAGGCGGCGGGAGTAACGAGGTGCCATGATAGAATCGGGGAGTATGAAGACGCTCTATGACATTCATATTCGTGGAGGGAGTCACCATGTCAGATCCCATACCCAAAGACGAAGGAACTGAGGCCGGAGCCTCAGAGGGGACCGCGGATGAAACCCTGTTCAACAGGCTGCCGCCCGAGAACCTCCCTGAGGAGTTGCTCCTGCGACGACTCGGGAGACTCGACACCAGGCGCGCCCTTGCCGAGCTATGCAGGAGCGTACCCGGCCTGGAAGAGATCCTCCTTCCAAGGGGCATACAGGCCGACGCACTGACCCGAAAGTCGGGCGGGGGCGCCCCGCTACTCAGGGGCATCGCGCGCAGAATCTCCCAGGACGCCGCCGCGTGGGGCGCGTTCCGCACCGCAGTGCAGGAGCAAATCCCACCCGAAACCTTCGAAGCACTCGAAGGGTTCTCTGCGGAGAACATGGAGGAGCTCACGCGGGCCCACACCACCGAGGGTTTGCTGCTGGCGGGCCTGAGCGCCGAAGATGAGCCCGCCGACGGCGTCGTCGAGACGCTGATAGACGCCTGGCGCGAAGAGAAAGGTGAGGCTGAGAAACGGGCCTCGGAGGACGCGCGCGTCAAAGACCTCGAATCCCAGTTGGAGCGACTGAAGCAGGAGAACGAGCGTCTCTCTTTCGCCTCCAGGGCCGCCAAGGAGAGGGCCGCGGCCCTAGCCGAGGAGGTCGAGGTCCTGACCGGAGAGCGCACGGACACCTCCGAGCTGGTCAGGAAGGCGGAGGAGAGGGCCGCTTCGGCGTTGAACCTGCGGGGCCAGCTCGACGAGCGCATCGAGAACCTCGAAAAGCGGGGTGCCCAGCTCGAGCGTGCGCTTGAGGGCGAGCGCACGGCCTACTCAAGGGCCGCAGAGCGCGTCGAGGAGCTGCACGAGGAGCTCGGCCGCGTGGTCGAGGAGCGTGACAGGATCAAGAACGCACTGCAGGACGCCCGTTTTACCGACAGAGGCTTCGGAGAGCTCATGGTGCGGGCCGTAAAGAACGAGGTCGCGGCGATGCCGGCTTCTCTTGACAGCACAGTGCAGGCAGCCCGCCTGCTCGAGTTCATGGGCAAGGTACTCCAGGCGCACGCTGACCTGCGGAGCCCCAGGGAACCCGGTCCCAGGACCGTGGAGGAAGACCCCGACGATTCGGACCCTTCTCCAGCAGGCCGGCCGAAAGCAACGGAAGAGGTTAGCGCCACACGAGGGGTCGGCGGATACGCAAGGCCCCGTCCGACGCTATCCTTCCGCGCCCTGGGTGGGGCCGGGGAGGTCGGTGGCAGCAGCCACCTCCTTGACTTCGGCAGAACCAGGATTCTGGTAGACGCCGGGATCAAACCCGACGGACGGGGTCCGGTAACGCCCGACTTCGGCGGGCTGAACGGGATCGACGCGGCGGTCATAACGCACGCGCACCTCGACCACTGCGGGGCGCTGCCCGTGCTTGTGCGCGACAGGCCAAACATGCCTATCTACTGTACTCCACCTTCTGCGAAGCTCATCGTCAGCGCGCTCAACGACCACGCGGCGATGGGCGGCGGACTGCCCGGCGGGGCGCCCATTCACGAGGTCCGCAAGCGGCTCATCCCCGTACCTTTCGGCAAGCCGCTCGATGTCGGGGACGCCAGGATCACGCTCACCGAGAGCGGTCACATCCTCGGGGCCGCGAGCGTCCTGTTCAGGTCGGGACCGGCGACCGTCTTCCACACCGGTGACATCTGCATGGAGAACCACTTCTCGATCCCCTCCGCCCGGCTTCCCGAGGTCAAGGACATAGACCTCCTCATCATGGAGGCCACTTTGGCCGACCAGAAGCCGCAGCCTTTCTCAGAATCCATCAGGACTATGGTCGAGGTCATAAACGACACGACGCTGGAGCGGGGCGGGACGGTTTTGATCCCGACCTACGCCCTCGGTCAGGCGCAGGAGATCATCCTCGGCATCAAGCACTACAGTAAGGAGTACGGCCTGGACAAGGACGTCTTCATCTACGTTGACGGCTCCGTGGTGACGACCTCGGAGAGGCTCTACGCCGAGCAACTCGGGTACATGAAGCCCTATTTGCAGCACAGCGACCCGCGTGAGATCTTCTTCTCAGAGAACATCAGGGCCGTCGCCAACGACGACAAGGCGCGCGAGCGTATCCTCTCTAACCCGTGCGCCATCATCGCCTCTCCGGTCACGATGCAGGGCGGGGCCAGCGCTTTCTACCGCAAGCGCCTGGAGAAGCATTCTGAGAACGCCGTGATCCTGCCCTCCAACGCCGCCTCCTCCTACGGGACGCACCGCGCCGAGGGCGAGGAGGAGCAATGGAGGGTCGAGCGGGTCAGCTTCGCCGCGCATTGTACCCAGGACGAGCTTCTCGGCATCACCGAGAAGTTGAGACCGCGTCAGATCATCCTGATCCATGGCTCCCGGCGCCGTATCAGCGACCTCGCTTTCAGACTGGCCCCGAACCACAAGATCCACACCCCGACCGTCGGCGAGACCGTCCGTACCGTGCTGTAGTGCCAGTGGAACTGCCCGAGGTGCTACGCCTCATGGACGCCCGCGGCGCGCGCCCGGAGAACGCCGCCGGTATCGGGGAGTTCTGGTACGAGCCGGAGGTCTGGGCCCTCCCCCTCTCTCCCGACGCTCGCGTGCTCTACGCTGGCCTGTGCTCCTTCATCGGGCACCGCGAGATCAACCGCAAAGACCTCCGCAACACGCTCAAGGATCGCCCGGACAGAGATATTTTCGGGACTCTCGAAGAGCTGGTACGTCACGATCTGCTCGTCCCGCAAGACAACGGTACCTCTCCGGGCTACGAGGTGCGCCCTGTAAGCAATTTCAGCGTATAGTTCCTGCATGGTTCACGGGACCCAGGATCTCTCCCGATTCCTGCACTTCTCACGCGAGGAGTGGAGTCGGCTGCGGGAAAATACACCTCTCACCCTGAGGGAGGAGGACCTCGCCTCCCTGGAAGGTCGCAACGAGAAGGTCTCTCTTGACGAAGTGGTGGAGGTCTACCTGCCCCTCTCGCGCCTATTGAACCTGCACATTACCGCAGCGCAGGGACTCTATAGCGTGATGGACTCGTTCCTCGGGAACCCTGCGGCGAAGGTTCCTTACGTCCTGGGCATCGCTGGCAGCGTCGCCGTCGGCAAGAGCACAACGGCGCGTATCTTGCAGTCCCTGCTCGCCAACCGCCCCGACCATCCCGAGGTTGCCCTGATCACCACCGACGGCTTTCTCTACCCGAACCGCGTCCTCGAGGAGCGTGGCTTGATGCAGAGAAAGGGGTTCCCCGAGAGCTACGACCTCAGGCGCCTCGTGCGCTTTATGGCCGACGTCAAGGCCGGCTACCCCGAGGTCTCAGCCCCTGTCTACTCACACCTCGCCTACGACATACTCCCTGAGGAGACCCAGTACGTCAGGCAGCCTGACCTGCTGATCGTGGAAGGGCTCAACGTACTGCAGACTGGGAACGGAGATCCCAGTCATGCGCCTCCCGTGTTCGTCTCCGACTTCTTCGACTTCTCGATATACGTGGACGCCGACGAAACGCACGTCGAGCGATGGTTCTCGGAGCGCTTCCTGACGCTGCGGGACACCGTGTTCAAGGACGAGTCCTCCTACTTCCACCGCTATGCCCACCTCTCCACGGAGGAAGCGAAACGCGTGGCGGCAGGGATCTGGGCGGACATCAACGGCGTGAACCTGCGGGAGAACATCGTCCCTACCAGGGAGCGCGCGCAATTGATCCTCGAGAAGGGCGAGGACCATCAGGTCCTCGGTGTGAGGCTCCGCAAGCTGTAAAGCGATTTGCCATCGCAAATCGCGCCGTCAGCCATCAGCTTTTCTTGCTGAATGCCGCCGCAGGCGGCGGGCTGAATGCTACCTCTATCCTGGCCAGCGCAACGTCGTCGGAGCGCTCCTCCCGTCCAGCAGGTCTCCCAGCGCATAGGGCTCGTCGGCCCAGCGCCTGCCCGCGCCCCCTGTCAGGGAGGCGAGATCGATCAGGCGTCCGAGTATCCTGAGGCAGAAGCCGTTCAACACGTCGTCGGGGTCGTCTACGCGCCCGCGGGCCTTCGCCACGAAGAGCCCTGTGGTCTTCCACACGCCGTCCGCATACACGGCGAAGGTCTGGCAGGGCTCGTCCCCCGCCTCCTGTGACCAACCGAGTACGCGTCCGGAGTAACCCGACGGCTCCAAACTGTAGCGGCTCAACTCCTCGTGCATGAGGTCCTCGTCGGTCTCGGCGGCCGCGCCTGGCACGACCCCGAAGGAGACACCAGCCTCCGAGCCTTGCCCGGCCGCGGCCCGCAGGTCGAACGCTCCGCCCGCGTAGGTAGTCTCTATTTCGAATCCGGCCTGCCGTCCGAGCACCGCCGTATACTCGAGCCCGGCGAAGAGGCGGCCGGAGAACCGCCGGGCAGTCGCCTCGGCTTCCCGAACGTGTTCCAGAGAGCGGTCGGCTTCTTCACGGTAGCGGCGCAGGCGGGAGAGCGCGCTCTCCTCGAAGCCCAACGCCTAATCCTTGGCCCAGGACCGGAGCACGCGGTCGGCGACACGGGGAAAGAGCGCGACGCCGGCGACGAAGAGTCGGTCCGGGAGCGTCACGTAGACGTCGCGGGGCCCCTTCTCGGCCGCGTCGGCTATCCTCTTCGCGACTCTCTCCGGCATCACGCCTTTCGGACGCCAGCCGCGCTTCTCGTCCTTCGTGCGCCTGGAATTCTCCCTGAAGGACGTGCGCGTCGTCCCCGGATAGACGCTCGTTACGGTGACGCCTCTTTCGGCTACCTCCACCCTGAGCGCGTCGGAGAGCGCGTTGAGCGCAAACTTGCTCGCGCAGTAGGCGCCGACCTTGGGGATGGCCCGCCTGCCGACCACGGATGAGACATTGATTATGCGTCCCCCACTCCCCAAGTGCGGCAATACTGTTTGAATACAGTTGAGCGGTCCGATCACGTTGACCTCGAAGACTTGCCGCAAGTCCTCGGCCCGTACATCAGGGATCTTGCCCGAGAGTCCAAGCCCGGCGTTGTTGACCAGCACGTCTACGCGTCCGAACTCCTCGATGGTCCGCCCAACCAT
>DASSJP010000467.1:0-3526 GCA_035691165.1 Rubrobacter sp. | reverse complement strand
GCCGCGCACCTTCCGCAAGCTCACCAAGTCTCTCGATCTTGGCCGATTGGGATGGATCGCCACCGCCTTCTATTGGGCCCACGCAAACTGGGACAACGCCGAGCGTACTCTTTCGCGCGGTGGTCGGGCCTGGCGGAAAAGGACAGGTGGAAGTCGCGCTGTAGCTGCGCGGAGCCTGCAAAAAGGCAGGGACGAAAATAGCCGGAGGAGTGAGGTGGGTTCAGAGCACCTGCCAACCGGGCCGGGGAGTTCTTAGCGTTCTAGCCTCAGCCTACTCTCTATAGTCCTATTTAGTTTATCCACAGGCAATCCAGCTCATTGGGACATGCGCTGGTGCCCCTGCTACCTTGATCCTAAACTCGCTAGAAAGCAGAGGCGAAGTACGCAGCACCTTCCCCTCTCCGCCCTGTTAAGGAAAGGTGGTAGGGGCAAGAAGGAACCGTTCCGTTGTTAACGGCGCTGGTGATGGCGGTGCTGCTGATACGTGGGGTGACGCTGTTAAGTTGGAAGCATTCTTTGGCTTCTTCGTTTCGTAACGCGTTTCGTAACGGTCGGGAGACAGTCTCACTATAGAGTGGGGTCGAAAGGCGGCAGGAGCGGTGCGGGCAAGGGCCGCAGACAGGAGCGATAAGGTGACGAGGATGATCTTCTCCAAGGTGGCATGGCTGGGCGCTCCGCCCAAACGGAAGAGTAGGCGAGCATGCGTAGGATCACGACGCCAGGGAGCGGGATGGATATGTTGAGCGGCGGGCGGGCACCAGCGAGGAGAGATCCGGTACGAAGGACGTTGGTGTCGGCGATGATCCTGGGGTTGCTGCTGGCGGTCGGGTTGGCTCTCGAAGGGCCCGTAGTAGCGCAAAGCCAGGAGCAACAGGACGCCGCCCAAACGACACCGGACCAACCGTCTGGGCCGGATCTGTCGAGCGGCTCACCAGACTTCTCGCGATTGCTCGGGAAAGCCGAACAGGAAGGTTCCGTTCGGGTGATCGTGGGCCTTCGGACCGGTTTCGTCCCAGAAGGTAGGCTCACCGGGGCACGAATCGCCGCCCAGCGAGAGGCTATCGACGATACGAGAGCGGGGCTGCGGGCTGACCTGGCAGGGACCGGATACCGGACGCTGCGCGAATACAACACCGTCCCCTATGTCGCGCTCACATTGCCTCCCCAGGCCTTCCGGGCACTACAACGCTCGCCGCACGTTACCAGCATCACGGAAGACGTAGCCTCCTCGCCAACCCTTGCCCAGAGTACCGAGACTATCCAGGCCCCGACCATGTGGGAGAGGGGTTACACGGGAGACGGCCAGACCATCGCGGTGCTCGATACCGGGGTGGACGGAACCCACCCATTCCTGGCCGGCAAGGTGGTTGAGGAAGCCTGTTACTCGGAGAACGAAAACTGCCCCAACGGCCAGACGAGCCAGACGGGGGCGGGAGCGGGGGTTCCCTGCATGTATGCCCCGGATGGGTGCGAGCACGGGACCCACGTCGCCGGTATCGCCGCCGGGGGAGACTCGGGGATGGGCTTCTCCGGCGTAGCAAGGGGCGCCAACATCATGGCGGTTCAGGTCTTCTCCCGCAAGACCGGGTCGGATTGTGAGGACGCGGGAGAAGATCCCTGCACAAAGACCTTCACCAGCGATCAGATCGCGGGTCTGGAGCGGGTCTACGCCGTGAGGAACGACCACGACATCGCCGCGGTGAACATGAGCCTCGGGGCTGGAGAGTTCACCGAGGCCTGTGATGATGATCCTCGCAAGGCGATCATCGACAACCTTTTCTCGGAAGGTATTGCGACGGTGGTAGCGTCGGGCAACGATGGGTACAAGAACGCCGTGGCCGCCCCGGCCTGCATATCCAGCGCCATAAGCGTCGGTGCGACGACGGACGATGACGAGGTCGCCGACTTCTCGAACTCCGGCGCTCCCCTCGACTTCCTCGCGCCGGGAAGCGACATCGAGTCGTCTGTGCCCGGTGGAGCCTGGGAGGAAAAGAGCGGCACCTCCATGGCCGCACCACACGTAGCGGGGGCCTTTGCGATCTTCAAGCAGATGCGTCCCGAGGCCACCATCCTGGATATTACGGAGAGGTTGAGGTACGGGGGCACCCCCGTAACAGACAATCGTCCCGGGGGAACGCTTACCAGGATGAGGATCAACCTGGCCGACCCGTTCGTCTTCACGGTCAACTCGACGGACAACGTCTCGCGCTTCGGGTACTGGTTGCATCTTCCCGCGGAAGGCCGCGAGATATGGGCGGACGACGGTTGCGACGCTACAGAATGCACCCTGTACGAGGCGATCGTCGCCGCCAACGTAATGCCCAACTTCGCGGAGCCGGACGTCATCGAGTTCGACATCCCCGGTGAGGGCGTGCGGACCATCGAGCTGGACAGGCGTCCCTACGACAACACCACAGATACGCGGGGTGACCTGCCGCCGATCCTCTACCCGGTGGTCATCGATGGCTTCACGCAACCGGGGGCGAGCGCCAACACCAATCCCCTCGGCGCAGGCAGCAACGCCCAGCCACTCGTCGAACTCAGGTTGAGGGACGGCACGCAGGCCGGACTATCCGTTGTAGGCGACGGCTCGACCATCCGCGGGCTGGTGATCAACCGCCCCGTCTCCACTTGTTGCGGCGGGTCTGGAGCCGCAATAGTAGTGCACGGAAGCGAGAACGTCGTTGAGGGCAATTACCTTGGCACCACCCCGACCGGCGAGGCCCCGGGTACGTTCGTGGGATTCCCGATAGGCGTCGAGGTCCTCACCGGTGCCCACGACAACGTCATAGGCGGCACCGGGCCCGCCGCCAGGAACGTCATCTCGGGCAACGGCACGAACATCTGGTTGAAAGGCGGCACCGGAGCGGTCATCCAGGGCAACTACATCGGGACCAACGCCGCCGGCACCGCCGGCGTCCTGACGAACATAACAGGAGAGGGTATCCAGGTGTGGAGCACCGACACGACCATCGGCGGCGAGGGTGGGGGCAACCTGATCTCCGGCAACGGGAACACGGGGATCGATGTCGACACCTCGAACGGCACGATCCGGGGCAACCTGATAGGGACGCAGCGGAACGGCACGAGCCCGCTGGCCAACGATGGTAGCGGCATCCAGATGGAAGGATCTAACTGGACAATAGGCGGGCTGGGTTCCGGACAGCGCAACACGATCGCTTTCAACTCTGGCGCAGGGATCAACGTACGGGGGCCCAACAACGCGAACAGCGGCGGCGACCGTAACAACATCTCTGGGAACTCCATCCACTCCAACGTCAGCATGGGAATAAACCTGACCCTTGGCGGTGGTTTCGAACCGGACCGCAACGACGATTTCGCGAAGGACAGCGACGTTGGTCCCAACGAGATGCAGAACTTTCCGGTCCTGACCCAGGCCCCGGTCTCCGACGGGGTCGCCACGGTTTCAGGGACCCTGATCAGCACCCCCAACAGGACGTTCCGGGTGGAGTTCTTCGCCAACGCCGCTTGCGATGCTCTGGTCCATGGCGAAGGCGAGACGTAC
>DASSJP010000466.1:0-3650 GCA_035691165.1 Rubrobacter sp. | reverse complement strand
GGTGGAGAAGGCTCTCTTCGGGCCGGTAGTGGGCCTAGCGATCCTCGGCGGGATGTTCGGATACAGGGCTCGCTACCCAGAGTACGGCGGTCCTGATGGCACAGGATACGCGTAACCAGAGGGGCTCCGTGCTCAGGTAAGCAAAGAGTAAGAATCCCGATTCGGAAGATGATCTTCCGAGATAGAATGTCGTGGGAAAGAGAGGAGCACGGAAGTGAGATCCTGGCCGGTTCCGGGGACCGGGCGTCATGCGCGTATACGGGGAGCTTGCGCGTGAACCATCCCCTCGCGCCTTCCACCGCAAGCTCCAACCGGACGTACGATGCGCATCTGCGCGGCCGATCTCTACTAGTCGCGCGCGCAGCATGGGTGACCATAGCTGTACTAACCATCGGCCTGTTCGTCGCCGGCATCCCTGCCGAGTTCGCGCTGCTGCGTATATCGTGCCCGACCTCCATCTGCACCACAGGGCAGCTATCTCCGGCCGGTCTGCGCGCGTTGCGGGACCTGGATCTCTCGCCCGGCTCTTTCGCGGCCTACACGGTCGCGATGGACATCCTGTTTGCCGCCGTGTGCGGCTCGGTCGCGGCCCTCATCTTCTGGCGCAAGTCGGACGACCGTATGGGGCTGTTCGCCTCCCTCGCGCTCCTAACGTTCGGGACGGCGACATTTGGATTCACCATGGCCGCGCTGGCGGCGAGGCACCCCACCTGGGAGATTCCGGTTGCCCTCCTCCACTTCCTCGGTGCGGCCTCGTTCGGCCTCTTCCTTTACCTCTTCCCGGACGGGCGATTCGTATCCCGCTGGGCGCAGTGGGTGGCCCTGGCGTGGATAGCCTGGCAGCTGGCCGAGCACCTGTTCCCGAGTTGGTCATCCGATCCCAACGCCTGGCAGGTCGGGGCAGAGACGGTGGTGTGGTTGGGCGCTCTCGGCACCGCTATATACTCCCAGATCTACCGTTACCGGCGCGCTTCGAACTCGGTACAGCGGCAGCAGATCAAATGGGTTGTCTTCGGTATCTCGGCGGCGCTCGCGGTATTTATCGGTATACAACTGGCGCTTGGCGCCTCCGGGGCGGATGCGCCAACGTCGGCGGGCGCGTTGGTCGCGTACCTGACCTGGTACACGCTCCTCAGTTACCTGGCCGTTCTCCTCATCCCTGTATCCATAGGCATCGCCGTGCTGCGCCACCATCTCTTCGACATCGACGTCATCATCAACCGTACGCTCGTCTACGGCGCGCTGACCGCGAGCGTCGTCGGGATCTACGTTCTCGTTGTGGGAGGGCTGGGGACGTTACTGCAGTCACGCGGGAACTTCCTGGTCTCCATGCTCGCCGCGGGACTCGTCGCGGTCCTGTTCGCGCCGTTGCGCACTCGCCTGCAACGCAGCGTGAATCATCTGCTGTACGGGGAGCGTGACGAACCCTACACGGTTCTCTCGCGTCTCGGACAGCGTCTCGAATCCACGCTCGCCCCCGATGCCGTGCTACCCACCGTCGTCAGGACGGTGGCGGAGGCGTTGAACCTGCCATATGTTGCCGTCGAACTCGAGCGAGACGGCGAGTTCGAAATCGCGGCGACGTCAGGTGATTCGGTTGGAGATCCGATCAGGCTTCCACTCGTCTACGGGGGCGAAACGGTTGGCCGTCTGGTCCTGGAACCCCGCGCCGGCGACGAATCGTTCTCACCGTCGGACCGGCGTCTGTTGGAGGACCTTTCGCACCAGATCAGCGTCGCAGCCCACGCCGTGCGCATCACCGACGAGGCCGTCAGGCTCTCCGCCGCCCTGCAACGTTCCAGGGAACGGCTGGTCAAGACGCGGGAGGAGGAGCGCCGCCGCCTGCGACGGGATTTGCACGACGGTCTCGGCCCGACCCTGGGTAGCCTGCCTATGAAGTTGGACGTGGCCGGCGACCTGCTGGAGCGAGACCCCATCGCCGCGCGGGAGTTGCTGGACGGGCTCAAACGGCAGGCCCAGAGCGCCGTCGCTGACATCCGCATGCTGGTGCACGAGCTGCGTCCTCCCGCACTCGACGAGCTCGGGCTGGTGGGCGCCATACGCGAAACCGCCGCGCAGTACGCCCAGAACGGGCTGCGCGTCTCGGTCCATGCTAATGAGGAGCTATCATCGCTGCCCGCCGCCGTCGAGGTCGCCGCGTATCGGATCGTGCAGGAGGCCCTGACCAACGTGGCGCACCACGCCGCGGCCGGAGAATGTTCCGTCACCCTCAAACTGGGAGCGAGCGCGCTCGACCTGGAGATACAGGACGACGGGCGCGGACTCTCTCCAAGACGCGGTCAGGGCGTCGGGCTCTACTCGATGAGCGAGCGGGCGGAGGAGTTGGGCGGTAACTGCATCGTAGAGTCGCCGCCGCAGACAGGAACGCGCGTGCGGGCAACCTTGCCATGCACGACACCCGCAACATCCGGGTCCGGGGAGTGAGCATGGATCGCATCCGCATCCTCATCGCCGACGATCATCCGTTCTTTCGCGACGGGCTGCGCGTTCTGGTGGAGGCGACATCTGACACGGAGCTGGTCGGCGAGGCGACCGACGGCAACGAGGTCGTTACTCTGGCGGCGCAGTTGAAACCCGATGTGATCCTGATGGACCTCCGTATGCCCGGCCTCGGCGGCATCGAGGCTACCCGAAAGATCCTGGAGGAGACCCCGGAGACAGGCATCCTCGTCGTCACGATGGTCGAGGACGACGACTCGGTCTTCGCCGCCATGCGCGCCGGTGCTCGCGGCTACCTGCTCAAGGGCGCGGACAGGGACGAGATGTTGCTTGCGATCCGGGCTGTGGCTCGCGGCGAGGCAGTCTTCGGTCCGGGCATCGCGCGGCGCCTGATCCAATACTTCAGCCCTCCCCGAGAGGGACCGTCCCGGAAGCCCCGCTCCATCTTCCCCGAGCTAACCGACCGCGAGCGCGAGATCCTGGACCTCGTCGCCGCAGGCCGCAACAACCAGGAGATCGCCGAGAGCCTCTACCTCAGCCTGAAGACCGTCCGCAACTACGTCTCCAACATCTTCACCAAGTTGCAGGTCGCAGACCGCGCCCAGGCAGTCGTCCGCGCCCGTGAAGCCGGACTGGGCCGGAAGGACGGATAGGGACGCACCGCGCCAGGCCACCGCCTCATTGACGCCGTTGAGGCACAAGTTCGTACAGGAGGTTGTCTTTCCGGACCACGTCGAAGCCAGCCTCCCGGAATGACTTCAATCGGGCACGGTCGTGGGCGAGAAGGTAGACAGGCCCTTTCTTCGCGGCCCTGCGCGCTGCCTCGACGCCTGTAGAGTCGTCGGTGCCGTAGCGGGCTGCCGCCTCAGACGCGCTGATGGAGTCGGGCCAGACCACGTCGGTGTGGCGGTCCCAGGAGGTGCAGAAGGGGTCGATCAGGGTAAGGTCTCTCCTGCGTCGCTCTACAAGCACCATGTACCAGAGCGGGCTCCTGTGATGCAACACGGTGGCACCTTCTTTCACATTGCTTGCCACGGTCTCGATCGTCCGTCGTCCCCCATAATCCCCGCTACGGTCCCGTGCGGAGAAGTCGTCGCGCACGCCCAACAACGGTACGGCGAGCATTAGAGCGGATAAGGCAAAGACCAAGGCCATCCTGGAAGCGGAGCCGACCGCCAGGTCCTCCACCC
>DASSJP010000465.1:0-2084 GCA_035691165.1 Rubrobacter sp. | reverse complement strand
GTGAAACTTGGCGCCGGGATCTATATGACGACGGATCAACCATATGCATGCCGTCCGGTCTACGTGACATCCCCGCCTTGTCGCCCAGAGCATTATCCTGTCACCTCCCGCGACGCCTGCTCCGCGCCTTCCATCAGAACGCGCCGTGCCTCCCGTATCGCCGCGTCGGCCACCTTCCGCAGCGGCGACCTGAAGTAGTCGCGGCGGCGCTCGGCCCTGAAGTCACGTTCGATCCCGGCGAGCACTTCGAGTAGCGCCGTCCCATCCGCCCCGAGCATGGCCTCCTGTCTTAGCTTCTCGGTAGCCTCTATTAGTTCTCTGTACGCCGCCTCGCGCGAGGCGCGGAACTCCTCGACGAGCGCCCTGTCCTCGGCAACGGTGTTGGGCAGGGCCTCCCAGAGCGTCGCCTCTCCCCGGGCTTCCCTGATGCGGAGCTGCAACCACTCCAGTTGCTCGCGGGTAACGGCGTCCTCTGGCAACGCGACGACGCCATCCTGCAGATACAGGGCACCCAGAGTCTTCAGTTTGCGCCACACGGCGACCCTGTGCCTGGAAGGCTCGCGCGGGAGGTGGTAGATCATGATGAGCCAGCGTGACTTGTGCGCGCCGTCTACAGGAGCGTCCATACCATCCCCACGACTGCGCCAATTGGGACCATGACGTAGATCGGCACTTTGAACCTCTGCAATACCACGAAGGAGACCACGGCAACCACGAGGGCGAAGCGATCTAGCCCCTCAAGAGAGAAACCGCCGGGAAACAGGACCTGCGTGGCGAAGAACACCGCGAGGTTGGCGATCACGCCGACGACCGCCGCTGTGACCCCGACCAGGATGGCCCTGAGCCTCCGGTTGTTGGCCAGGAGCTCTATGTACGGGGCGAGAAAGAAGATGAACAGAAAGCACGGCAGAAACGTAGCGTAGGTCGTGATCAGAGCCCCTAGCGTCCCGTAGAGTAGGGGTGCGAAGGGGCCGGGATCGTTCCAGGCGCCGATGAAGCCGACGTACTGGGTGACCATGATCAAGGGCCCGGGCGTAGATTCGGCCAGTCCCAATCCCTGCACCATCTGGTCAGCCGTCAGCCACCCGTAGTGGTTGACGGCTACGTCGGCCACGTAGCTCAGAACCGAGTAGGCCCCACCGAAGGTAAGGAAGGCCGCCCCCGTGAAGAACAGCGCTTCCTTGACGAGCACATCGTCTCCGCCGCGCCACAGGCAGAGGGCTCCCACCGGGACCGCCCAAAGGACTATGAAGATGCCGAGGAGCCTGAGGTTGCGCATCAAGGAGGGCCTGCCGTTCGAGTCGGTCCGGTCGATGGCAGACTCCGCTTCTTCCGAGGAGCCGTGTCCTCCTGCCCGAAAGGCGTCAGCAGCGAAGCTAGTGCGACTGAGGAGCAGCCCGGATATGGCGGCGGCCAGGACGACCAGGGGGAAGGGAACGGAGAGGAAGTAAAGGGCGACGAAGGCCAGCACTGCGAAGCCCACGAGCACCCAGTGGTTGATCGTACGCTTGCCGATCCTCAATACCGCCTCAACTACGATGGCTATGACCACAGGCTGCACTCCGTAGAGTAGCCCCGTGATCGCAGGGACGTCCGAGTGGGCTACGGCCAAGTACGAGAGTAACAACAGAACGAAGATCGACGGTATAACGAAGAAGGAACCGGCCACGATCCCGCCCAACGTCCCGTGCAACCTCCACCCGATGTAGGTCGCGACCTGCTGTGCCTCCGGACCAGGCAACAACATGCAGAAGTTGAGCGTCCTCAAGTACTGGCCCTCGGAGACCCACCGTTTCCTCTCGACCAGCTCGCGGTGCATGATCGCGATCTGCCCCGCAGGCCCACCGAAGTTGATGAACCCGAGCTTCACCCAGAACCGGAAGGCCTCCCAGAACCCGACCGGTTTGGTCTCTGTCCCCTCTTTTGTCGGCTCGGTTCCCAATCTATCTCCACTCATCTAGTGAACAATCCAATTCAGGGTAACCGTGGTTACATCGTATGTCAAGGAGCTTATCCCCTAGAGGGAAGTACAAGGCGGAGGTTTAGGTGAATTATAGAAAGCATGACGAGTCAGAAGAACCGCA